>DASYXP010000297.1:0-5673 GCA_035934835.1 Gemmatimonadales bacterium
CGACTCATCTCGGAATACGACGTCAGGGCGGCGGGCCCCGATGCATCGGCCGCGAGCCTGAGCGGTGGCAACCAGCAGAAATTTGTCAACGCCCGCGCGCTCGACGCGCGGCCCGCCGTGCTCGTGGCCGAGAACCCCACGCGGGGGCTCGACGTACGGGCTGCGGCAGCGGTCCATCGGCAGCTGCGCGCGGCGGCGGACGCCGGGGCGGCGGTGCTGATGCACTGCCCCGACCTCGACGAGGCGCTCGAAGTGGCCGACCGCATCGTCGTGCTCGCTGGCGGTCGCCTCCGGGAAGTGCCTGCGGGCGCGGACCGGCGCGAGGTCGGCGAGCGGATGCTCGATCTCGGTGCCGGAGGGGAGCCGTGAGCCCCGCGTTCCGGGCTCGCGCCCGCTCCACCGCGATCGCGCTGCTGGCGCTGGTCGCGGGGCTCGGCGTCTTGGCGGTGGGACTGGCGCTCTCGGGCCACGCGCCGGGCGCGGCGCTCGGCGCGATGTGGGACGGCGCCTTCGGGTCGCGTTATGCGATCTTCTCCTCCACGTTGCTCCGCGCGGTCCCGCTCATCGTCGTGGGACTCGGGATCGCGCTCGCGTTCCGCGCCAGCGCGCTCAACATCGGCGGCGAAGGCCAGTTCTACGCCGGCGCCATTGCGGCCACCGCGCTCGGCGTCCACCTCCAGGGGTGGCCCGCGCCGCTCGCCATCGCACTAGTCCTGCTCGTGGCCACGATGGCGGGAGCCGCGTGGGCGGCGGTGCCGGCGTGGCTGCGGGTCCGCTTCGGCGTGATGGAGGCGATCAGTACCCTGCTGCTGAACTTCGTCGCCCTGTCGCTGGTGAGCTGGATGGTGACGGGCCCGCTGCAGGAGGCCAGGCACGCGTACCCGCAGAGCGACCCGATCGCGCTGCCGGCGCGGCTCCCGCTGCTCTTCGGCACGCGGCTCCACGCCGGAATCGTCATCGCCCTGGTGCTGGCGGGCTGCCTTGCGGTGGTCTTCCGCCGGACCCGCGCCGGGTTCGCGCTCAAGGCGGCGGGCGCGGGGCCCAAGGCGGCGGCGCTGATCGGCGGGATCGACGTCGACCGGGTCGTGGCGGCGGCGCTCCTGGGCTCGGGAGCGCTCGCGGGGCTCGCCGGGGGGATCGAGGTGGCGGGCGTCTCCTACGCGCTCTTCCAGGATCTCTCGCCCGGGTACGGCTTCACCGCCATCGCGGTGGCGCTCCTCGCCCGACTCGACCCGATCGGCGTGGTCGCGGCGGGGGTGCTCTTCGGCGCGCTCGAGTCGGGGGCGGCGGCGATGCAGCGGAACGCCGGCGTGCCGAGCGTGGCGGTGTACGTTGTTGAGGCGGTGGTGATCGTGGTGGTGCTTCTGGCCGACCGGCTGGCGCGGAAGGGGACCGCGTGACGCCCGGGCTCGCGGCCGGATTCGGCGCGGCGGCGGTGCGCATCGCGACGCCCCTCCTCCTGGCGGCGCTGGGCGAGACCGTTGCGGAGCGTGGCGGTGTCCTCGACCTCGGGATCGAGGGCGCGATGCTGGTCGGTGCGCTGGCGTCGGTGTTCGGCGCGGTGGCCGGGGGGCCGTGGTGCGGCATCTTGGTGGGCGCGGCTGCGGGGGCGATCACGGCGGCGGTCTTCGCGGCCGTGGCACTGGGCGCCGGCGCGGACCAGGTCGTGACCGGCACCGCCGTGACGCTCGGCGCCACCGGGCTCACGGGCGCCATCTACCGGCTCACGTACGGATCCGCCAGCGGGGCGCTGCAACTGACGACGCTGCCCAACGTCCACCTGCCGCTGCTCGGCGCCCTCCCCGTGATCGGGCCGGCCTTCTTCGACCAGCCGATGCTCACGTACGCCTGCTACCTGGCGGTGCCGACCTGCTGGTGGATCTTGTTCCGCACCCGCTGGGGGTTGGAGTTGCGCGCCGCCGGGGAGTCTCCGGTCGCAGCGGCGGCGGCGGGGGTTCGGGTGCTCCGGGTACGCGTGACCGCCACCGTGATCGGCGGGGCATTCGCGGGACTCGCGGGCGCGAGCCTCGTGCTGACCCAGACCGGCACCTTTGCCGAGAACATGACCGCGGGCCGGGGCTTCATCGCGATCGCGATCGTGGTGCTGGGGCGCTGGAGCCCCTTCCGGGTGGCGATCGCGGCGCTGGCATTCGGCGCGCTCACGGCCCTGCAATTCCTCCTTCAGGGGCTCGGGTTCGATGTCCCGTACCAGCTCTTCCTGGTGCTGCCGTACGCCGTGGCGCTCCTGGCGCTCGGCGGCGCGGTCGGGCGCACACGGGCCCCGGAGTCGCTCGGCCGCTGAGACCGACTGTCGGCGCAGAGAACTTCCCGCCAGATTGACGCAACGCTCTGCCCCGTTGGACCATCCAACCGGCTGTGCCAGCCACAGAACCAGGGTCGCTGACGTTGACCGCTCACTCACAAGTCATTGCCACTGAAGGAGATGGTGATGATGTCGCCCTGGCCCAGGCCGGGGACGAGCGGGCGTTCGAACGGCTGTACCGCCGGCATTCCCCCCGGATCTACAACCTCGCGTGGCGGATGCTGGGTGAGGACCACGCGGCCGACGCCACCCAGCAGGCGTTCATCCGCGCGTGGTACAAGCTCGGCACGTTCCGGGGGGAGAGCCGGTTCGGGACCTGGCTCCACCGCCTGGCGGTGAACGTCTTCCTGGGCGAGCGGGGTGCCCTCGGCACCGCGCGGACCCGCTTCCACGACGACGATGAGCCGCTCGAATTCGTCGCGAGCGGGGCGCAGGAGTCGAGCCCGGAGTTCGAGATGGATCTCGAGGCCGCCATTTCGCGGCTGCCGGATGGATATCGCAAGGTGTTCCTTCTGCACGACGTCGAGGGCTTTACCCACGAAGAGATCGGGACCGCACTCGGCATCGCGACGGGAAGTTCCAAGGCGGCGCTCCACCGGGCGCGGAATGCGCTGAGGAAATACCTGGATCGGTAGGGGGTCGTTGGTCATTGGTCGATGGTCGTTCGCAACGTGAGACGACCTGGAGTTCGGCGGATCAGGGGGTCGAGATGGATGACGGGGCAATGATGTCGCGACTGTCGGAGTATCTGGACGGGACGCTGTCGAGCGCCGAGCGCGCGCGGGTGGAGGCGTGGCTGGCGGGGCATCCGGAAGGGCGTCAGGTGGTGGCCGAACTGGAGCGGGTCAAGCGCCGGGCGGCGGAGCTGCCGCAGCGCCCCGTGCCGGAGATGGTGTGGTCGGGGGTGCGGGCGGGGATCCAGGCGCAGCGGACCCGGAGGCGGGTGAGCTTCTCGATGTCGCAGCTGGCGGTGGCGGCGTCGCTCCTCCTCGTGGTCGGCGCGACCGGCACCTGGTGGGCGCTGCGGGGCCGCTCCAGCACGGGGCAGCCGGTGGCAACGCAACCTCCGGTGGCGATGGCCCATCCTACTGTCGCCACGGGCGACACCGCCGTGGCCGTGCCGGTCACGACGATCCCGCGGGCGGCGACAAGGCCCGAGCGACTGGTGGCCAACACCAGCCGCGCTGACCGGAGCTACGACCGGGCCATCAGCGACCTGCAGCAGGTGGTGGCGGAGAACCGGGGGAAGCTGAGCCCGGAGACGGTGAAGGTGATCGGGCAGAGCCTGGCCCGGATCGACAGCGCACTGGCGCGGGCCCAGCGCGCGCTGCTGAAGGACCCGCGGAACGCGTACCTGACCGACCACGTGACCGAGATGCGCCAACGGAAGCTCGAGCTGCTCCAGCAGACCGTGAGCCTCGTGTCGGCGAGCTGAACCAGACGGAGGAATTGCGATGCTGTTGCTGACGATCACCGCGCTCGCGCTTGCGGGCTTCCAGCAGGGAGTCCCCGCGCCGAGGCCGCCCAGCCCCCCGCGCCCGCCGCACGTCGTGGCGCCACGCGTGCACGTGGATGTCGATGTCGACGACGGCGATGGCGCCGCCAGCGGCACCACCGACACCACGATCGCCGTCGAGAAGGGCGTGCGCCTGTCGGTGGACAACTTCTCGGGGCACATCACCGTGGTCGCGTGGGACCAGGACAAGGTGCGCATCCGGACCGGCGCGGACGACGAGAGCGGCGTCGACGTGTCGGGCGGCGCCGTGACGCTCCGGGTCAACGGGAACAGCGGCCGCGGGGGCGACCAGGACGACCACGACATCACGCTCTCGGTGCCGGCGTGGATGGAGCTCGACCTGAGCGGCAACCAGGTGGACATCGACGTGAGCGGGGTGCAGGGCGCGGTGCAGGCGGAGACCGTGGAGGGCGCCGTGTCGCTCAAGGGGGGCGACGGCAACATCTCGCTCAAGTCGGTCGACGGGGATGTCACCATCTCGGGCGCCAAGGGCCGGATCGAGCTCAACACCGTGGAAGGTGAGATCCGCGCCACCGACGTCAGCGGCGACCTCGACGTCCAGTCGGTGGACGGCGAGATCACGCTCGACCGGGTCGACTCCCGCTCTGTGACCGCCAACTCGGTGGACGGCGCCATCCGCTTCTCGGGCCCGATCAACCCGGGCGGCGTGTACCACCTCGAGTCGCACGACGGCGACGTGATCCTCCAGACCGACGGACCCCCCGACGCGCTGATGTCGATCAGCACCTTCGACGGCGAGTTCGACTCCGACTATCCGGTGACGGTGACCGGCGCCAACTCGAACCGGCGGATGACCTTCACCCTCGGCGCGGGGAAGGCCCGGGTCGAGCTGGAGACGTTCGACGGCAAGATCTCATTGCGGCGCGCACCGGCGCGCTGACCCCAACCAGACGGAGTGACACGATGCGCGGCACGACATTCCTGGCCCTGGCCCTCGTGGCCGGGACCGCGGCCCCGGCGGCGGCACAGGACTTCAGCTGGAAGGGCACGCTGGCGGCGGGAAAGATGCTGGAGATCCGGGGCGTCATCGGCGGCATCCACGCCACCGCTTCCTCCGGCGACCAGATCGAAGTGACCGCCACCAAGCGGGGCCGGCGGAGCGACCCCGCCGACGTGAAGATCCAGGTGGTGCCGTGGGATGGGGGGGTCACCATCTGCGCGGTGTATCCGACCCCGCGGCGGGCCCGGCGCGAGAACGAGTGCGCGCCCCAGGGCCGCGGCAGCATGACCACCAACGACAACGACGTGTCGGTGGAGTTCACGGTGAAGGTGCCGGCCAAGGTCAACTTCACCGGCTCGACGGTGAACGGCGCGGTCTCCGCCGACGGACTCGGTGGCGACGCCGATCTCTCGAGCGTCAACGGCGACATCTCGGTCGACGCCGCGGGCACGGTGGAGGCGAGCACCGTCAACGGGTCGATCGACGCCACCAGCGGCACCAACACCTGGGATGGCACGCTCAAGTTCAGCACCGTGAACGGCGGGATCACGCTGCGGGTGCCCGATGGCCTCAACGCGGACCTTCGGGCCTCGACGGTGAACGGCAGGATCACGACCGACTTTCCCGTCACGGTCACCGGCTCGATGAGCCCGCGGAGCTTGAAGGGCAGGATCGGGACCGGGGGGCGGGACCTCGACATGGAGACCGTCAACGGCTCGATCGAGATCAGGAAGAGGTAGCCGGGGCAGCGCCCTGCGCCGCCCGAGCTTCGTCGCCGTCGTGCCGAACCTCACCCCCCGACCCCCTCTCCCTTACGGGAGAGGGGGAGTTGTTCGTGGCGGCTACGGCTTGGCGTCCTCGATCTGCTCCCAG
>DASYXP010000321.1:0-5592 GCA_035934835.1 Gemmatimonadales bacterium
GCGGCGGTGGCGTTCAAGCAGGTCGTGGTGGCGCCCCGCGCGTCGCCGGCGGCCCGCGCGGTGGCGCACGCCACTGCCGACTCGATCGCCAAGGCGCTGCGGGCCGGGGCCGACTTCGCCACCGCCGCGCGCCGTTTTTCCCAGGACCCCGGCACCAAGGACCAGGGCGGGGAGCTCGGCTGGTTCCGCCGGGGCCAGATGGTGCGCCAGTTCGATGAGGTGGCCTTCCGGCTCAAGCCCGGCGTCATCTCCGACCCGGTGGAATCGCCCTTCGGCTTCCACGTGATCGAGGTGGAGCGCGTCCAGCCGACCGAGGTCGAGGCGCGCCACATCCTCATCACCCCCGCCGTCACCGCCGCCGAGGCCGATTCGGCCCGCCGGCTGGCGGAGCGGCTGCGCGGCCAGGTGCTGGCGGGGGCGTCGTTCGACTCGCTGCAGCGGATCTACTCCGACTCCTCCGAGGAGCGCTCCTTCGACCTGGTGCCGCTCGACCAGCTCCCGCCGGCCTACCATCCGGTCATGCAGGCCGACTCGGGACAGGTCACCGACATCTTCGAGCTCCCCAACCCGGTCGACTCGCTCCGCGCCAAGTGGGCGTTCGCGCTGGTGACCGGGAAGCGCGCGGAGGGGCCGATGCGGTTCGACGAGGTGAAGGACCAGCTCCGGCCCCAGCTGGCCAAGCAGCTCGCGGTCCAGCGGTACATCGCCCGGCTCCGGCGCGACAACTACGTCGAGGTCCGCGGGCCGTGACCCGGCGGATCGCCGTCACCCTCGGCGACCCGCGGGGCATCGGGCCGGAGATCGTCTCGCGCGCGCTGGCAACGCCCCTCGACGCGGAGGTGACGCTGGTGGGCGCGGAGGACCAGCTGGCGGTGCTGCCGGCGGCGCGACGGGTCCCGGTGGGCCACTGGGGGGCGGGCAGCGGCGAAGGCGCCGCCGACCGCCCCCGCGCCGTTCGTGCCGGGATGATCGCGGGCCACTCGGTGGAGGCCGCCGCCCGGCTGGCGCTCGCCGGCGAGGTCGACGCCATCGTGACCGCGCCGATCGAGAAGCACGCCGTGCGCCTGGCGGGCTTCCCCTTCCCGGGCCACACCGAATGGCTGGCCCACCTCGCGGGCGACGTGCCGGTGGCGATGATGCTCGCCGCCGACACGCTCCGCGTGGTGCTCGTCACCACCCACGTTCCCTTCCGCGACGTGCCGGTCCTCCTCACCACCGACAGGATCGTGCGCGTGGGCCAGGTGACGCTCACGGCGCTCCGCGACTGGTTCGGGATCCCGTCGCCGCGCCTCGCGCTCTGCGCCGTCAACCCGCACGGCGGCGAGCAGGGGCTCTTCGGCGACGAGGAGTCGCGCATCCTGGCGCCCGCCGCGCGGATCCTCGGCGCCGCGGGGCCGTTCCCGGCCGACACCGTGTTCGTGCGCGCGATGCGGGGGGAGTTCGACGCGGTGCTGGCGCCCTATCACGATGTCGGGATGACCGCCATCAAGGTCGCGGCCTTCGGCGAGGGAGTGAACATCACGCTGGGGCTCCCGTTCCCGCGCACCTCCCCCGACCACGGCACGGCGTTCGACATCGCGGGCCAGGGGAAGGCCGACGCCCGCAGCATGCGCAAGGCGATCGAGCTGGCAGTGAAGCTGGGAGATGTGAGAGGGGTGAAGGAGAAGTGAGAAGGAGAAGGAGAAGTGAGAAGGAGAAGTGAGAAGGAGAAGGGGAGCTAAGAAGAAGGAGAAGGAGGGAGGAGACAAGACGAGCTGTGTGAGATGTAATAGGGAGGTGGGGCGCGGTGCGGCGAGGGGGGAGCGCATCGCTCCGCGATTTGCGGCTGCAGCGTGAACACGACTGGTTACGTCCGACGCCATCGCTCGGTCGAAGTTGGACGATGCAGACGCATCGGGATCTTCGGGCCTGGCAGACGGCGCGGACGGTCGCCCTCGGCATCTTCAGGGCCAATCGGACATTCTGGAAGCCGGCCATCGCCCCGGCCTTCGAGCAGGCGGGGCGCGCCGCGCTCTCGGTCCAACTCAACATTGCCGAGGGATACGCATTCGGGGCCTCCGCGTCCTGCACCCGGCACTTCCGGATCGCCTACGGTTCGGCGGTCGAAACGGCCGATCTCCTGGAGCTGCTTCGCGACCTCGATGCCATTCCGCCGGCGGACTTGGCGCCGCTGGTACGGCTGAACCAGGAATGCCAGGCGTGTATCGCTGGCCTGCTCAAACGCCGCGGCGACTGGCGTCGTCCTGCCCCCTGATCAGCCATTCCCGTTCCAGTCCGATGCCCCTTCTGGTGCTCCATGTATTTTGCTTCTCCTCCGTCCTTCTCCTTCTCCTCCCTCCTTCTCCCTTCTTACTTCTTACTTCTCACTTCTCACTCCGCCCCATCACCCGCACCCGCCTGACCCGCCGTCCCTCCATCTCCGCGATCTCGAACTCCCTGCCGCCCGCGCGTACCCGGTCGCCGACGGCGGGGAGGCGGCCGAGCTGGCCGAAGAGGTAGCCGCCGAGCGTGGCGTAGGCGGTGTCGTCGAGGGAGAGGTCGAGCCGTTCGTTGGCCTCGGCGATGGGCATCGCGCCGTCGAGCTCGAGGGCGCCGCCGGTCGGGGCGGGCGTCCGGTCGGGCCGGTCGTATTCGTCCTCGATGGGCCCGACGATCTCCTCGAGCAGGTCCTCCATCGTGACGAGCCCCGCGGTCCCGCCGTATTCGTCGAGCACCAGCGCCAGGTGCGACTTGACGCGCTTCATGTCGGCCAGCACGTCCTCCACCTCCCGGCTCCCGGGCACGAAGAGGGGCGGCCGCATCACGTTCCGCACCGGCTGGCGCGGGTCCTGCCGCAGCGCCGCCAGGATCGCCTTGGCGTGCACGACGCCCACCACGTCGTCGAGCGACCCCTCATACACCGGATAACGGGAGCGCCCGGTCTCGGCCACGATGGCGGCGGCCTCCTCCACCGGGAGCGCCGCCTCAAGGGCGGTCATCTGGGTCCGCGGCGTCATCACCTGCTCGGCGTTCTTCTCGCTGAACTCGAACACCCCTTCGAGGAGCCGGGCGTCCTCGGTGCCGAGGCTTCCCGCGCGCTGGCTCTGCTCGACGAGGATCCGGATCTCCTCCGGCGAGTGGAGTTGCGCCTGCCCCGACCGGCGGCGGAGGCCCAGGAGCCGGAGGATCTGCCATGCGGCGCCGTTGAGGATCGCGATGGGGCCGGTCATCGCCCAGACGAAGGCGGAGAGGGGCCGGATGGTGACGCCGGTGACGCGCTCGGGATGCGCGATGGCGAGCGCCTTCGGCACCAGTTCGCCGAGGACGATGTGCAGGCCGGTGATGAGGAGGAAGGCGACCGTCGCCGCGGTGCCGTGGGTGGCCCAGGGGCGGAGGGCCGCAGGGAGGCCGGAGAACCATCCCTCGAAGAGGTGGGCCAGCGTCGGCTCGCCCACCCAGCCGAGTCCCAGGGAGGCGAGGGTGATGCCGAGCTGGGTGGCGGAGATGTACCGGTCGAGGGCCGTCAGCGCCCGCCGGACCAGCACCGCCGAGCCGACGCCGCCCTGGGCCAGCTCCTCGATCCGGGAGCGGCGGATCCCGACCATCGCGAATTCCGCCGCCACGAAGAACGCGTTGGCCAGGACCAGCGCGATGACCGAAACGAGCCCGAAGAAGGTGGAGCCGCCGCCGGTGTCGTTCATGGGTCAAATAGTAGCGGGCCGGCGCCCGCGTGCGGGCTACGTGCCCAGGCTCGTATCCTCCGCCGTGGCGCGGGGGTCGGGGCGCACGTGGAAGGTCCGGGTCTGGCTCTTCCCGGCCACGGTGAGTCGCGCGGTGAACGTCCCCGGCAGCGAGACCACCGGATCCTGGGGCCGGCGGCGTCCGCCGAAGCCCGGGCGCGGAGTGGTGTTCGGCTTCCAGGCCGCGCGATGAAGCCCGGCGGCGGCGGAGAAGGGTGCCGGCGGCTCCCGCCAGAGCGCGGTGGTATTGGGGATGCCGGGT
Source organism: Gemmatimonadales bacterium (assembly GCA_035934835.1). Taxonomy (GTDB): domain Bacteria; phylum Gemmatimonadota; class Gemmatimonadetes; order Gemmatimonadales; family GWC2-71-9; genus CAMLHU01. The sequence goes on from DASYXP010000321.1 coordinate 3,982, forward strand.
GTGCCGTTCCCGCGCGGGGCCGTCGTCGCCGCGCTCGAGAAGGTGTGGACCGTGGCACCGGCGGCGTCGAGGATCTCGAGCGTCACCGGCGCCGTCGCGTCGGCCTTGAGGTAGTAGTAAAGGTAGGCGCCGTCCGGCGGACTCTCCGCCTGGGGCTCGTCCTTCTGGAGCGGCGTGCCGTTGTCGGTCCCCTCGATGACGTCGATGGCGTCGGCGGGCTGGAAGAGCCACGCATCGGCCGACGCCACCTCGGCGCCGACCTGGCGGAGCGGGGAGATGTCGTCGATGACCCAGAAGCCCCGGCCGTGCGTCGCGACGATCAGGTCGTTCTGGTACACCTGGAAATCACGGACCGAGGTGACCGGAAGGTCGAGCTGCAGGGGCTGCCAGTGGTCGCCATCGTCGAACGAGACGAACGCCCCGCGCTCGGTGCCCGCGAAGAGGAGCCCGCGACGGACCGGGTCCTCCCGGACCACGTGCACGTAGACGCCGGGGGGCAGCCCGTTGGTGATCTTCTGCCAGCGCTTCCCCTGGTCCCGGGTGCGGTAGGTGTAGGGCTCGAAGTCCTCGAGCTGGTGGCGGTCGACGCTCGCGTAGGCCACGGCGGGGTCGAAGTGGCCCGCCTCGACCGTGGTGACCCGGCTCCAGGCGCTCAACGCCGGAGGCGTGACGTCCCGCCAGGTGGCACCGCCGTCGGGGCTCAGCTGGATGACGCCGTCGTCGGTGCCGATCCAGAGGAGGGGGGCCTGGAGCGGCGAGGGCGCCACGGAGTAGATGACGCCGCGCTGGCCGTTCTGCTGGACATCGGCCGCGGCGGCGGCGTCGAGGTTCCGGGGGACGCCGGGCGCGGTGCGGGTCAGGTCAGGGCTCACCTGGGTCCAGGTGCGGGCGCCGTCGGTCGACCGGAAGAGGAACTGCGCTGCGTAGTAGAGCGCGTGCGGGTCGGCGGGCGAGAAGACGAGGGGCTGGGTCCAGTCGCGGCGGAGCGGCGTCTTGTCGGCGACCACAGGCGAGGTGGTGCCGGGGATCTCGCGATTGAGCGCCAGGTCGAACCGGGTGCCGGACTCGCCGTAGATGATCCCGGGGTGCAGGGGATCGCCGGCGGTGGCGCCGCTCTCGCCCCCCGCGCCGATCGGCTCCCAGTCGCGCATCGAGATCGTGGCGAACTTGCCGCGGGAAGAGACCGCCACCGCGCCGGAGTCCTGCTGCGCCCCCGTGACCCAGTACGGGAACCGGTAGTCCACCGACACGTGGTAGATCTGCGCCGTGGGCTGGTTGAGCCACGAGGTCCAGGTCACCTGGCGCGGGTCGTCGGCCTTGGCGTTCCGCGTGATGACGGTCCCCTGGTCGCTCGCCACGATGAGCGTGTCCGGGTCGTCGGGGGAGACCCACGGCTGGTGGTAGTCGTCACCTCCCGGCGAGCCGCGGAGCGGCACCCAGGTGTGCCCGCCGTCCGTGGAGCGAGACACCGACACGTTGGAGACGTAGACCGCCTCCGCATCCGTCGGGTCGACAGCGACGTGCTCGAAGTACCAGCCGCGGCCCCAGAGCGCCTGGTCGGCGGAGAGCCGGGTCCAGGTGGCGCCGCCGTCGTCCGAGCGGAAGAACCCG
>DASYXP010000011.1:0-4949 GCA_035934835.1 Gemmatimonadales bacterium
CCAATATACCCTGGACGGCGGGCGCCGGGATGGGCCGCAACGATCTCCTGATGCCGAGGGGCTGGTCAATCGGGAGGGAACCTTCTAGTCATACTCCCAGTTCTCACGGGGGCCGGGCGGCACCTTGGCCGGCCCCTGGAGCTGACGGAGCGTGCGAACGTGCTGATCCCCCTGCTGGCCGTGGTGCTGAACCTGCAGCTCCCCGCCCCTCCCGCGCCTGACACCGGCGTGCAGGTGGTGGTGGACTCGACCCGCCACGAGGTGTCGATCGTGACCGGGTCCTACGACCTGACGCCTGCCCCTCCCGGCGACATGGCCGAGATGCACCACGAGGTCCAGCCGGTGCTGCGGTTCCGGTGGCCGGTGGACGGCTGGCTCCGGGGCTCCCGGCTGAGCATCACCGACGCGGCCGGACATCCGCTCGACCGCCGCCTGGTCCACCACGTCAACCTGATCAACTTCTCCCGCCGCCAGCTGTTCTATCCGCTGTACGAGCGCCTGCTCGCGATGGGCGAGGAGACCGGCGACATCGACCTGCCCCGCACCGTCGGCGTGCCGGTCCGGGCCGGGATGCCGATGGGCTTCGTGATCATGTGGGATGACCGGACCGGCGAGCCGGTCCACGGCGCGCGGGCCCGGCTCACGCTCGAGTGGACCCCGGCCAACCAGGAACCGCGGCCGGTGGACGTGCTCCCGGTGTACCTCGACGTGCGGGATCCGGTGGGCCGGAGCGCCGCCTTCGACCTCCCCGCCGGCCGCTCCACCTTCCACGCCGACTACACACTCCCCACGAGCGGCCGGATCATCGCCGTCGGCGGCCACATCCACGACTACGGCACCGGCATCACCCTCGAGGACGTCACCTCCGGCACGCCGCGACAGGTGGTCCGGCTCGGCACCCACCTCGACCCGGCGGGCACCATCGAGGCGGTCGACCGGAAATACCCCGGGATCGCGGGGGCCGGGATCCACCTGACCGCGGGGCACCGCTACCGGATCTCCGGCAGCTACGACAACCCGACGGGCCGTACCATCCCGGATGGAGCCATGGTCCACCTCATTTATCTTTTCACCCCGGATCGGACCGCGGACTGGCCCTCGATGGCCAGCGCCGATTCCGGCCTGGCGGCGGACCTGGCGTGGCTCGACCGGCCACCCCCCGCCGGCGGAATGCACGACGCACCAGGGATGGGGCACGCCCACCCGGCTCACGGGCCGCAGTGACCGACCGGCGGTCCCGCCCGCTCCTTCACCCGCACCAGGAACTTACAGCCCCATGTTCGCACCCTTGCTGCTCGCCCTCGCGGCCCTGCAGGTCCCCGCCCCCGGCACCGTGACCGTCACGGTCGACTCGGCCCATCACGACGTCGTGGTCACCGCCGGACCGTACGACCTCCCCCAGGCGATGACCGGGATGAGCCACGCCGAAATGGAGCACATGACCGAGTCGCAGACCGAGCTCAAGCGCTTCGCGTGGCCGGTCGACGGCTGGTTCCGCGGCTTTGCCCTCGAGGTGCGCGACGGGAACGGGAAGGCGCTCTCCCGGCGGATCCTGCACCACATGATCATGATCAACTTCGACCGCCGCCAGCTTTACTATCCGGCCTATGAGCGCCTGATGGGCGCGGGCCAGGAGACCGCCGACGTCACGGTCCCCGCGACGATCGGCGTGCCGATGCGGTCCGGGATGCACCTCGGCATGTACCTCATGTGGCACAACGAGACCGGTGCGGACATCCACGGCGCCTACCTGGTGCTCCGGCTCCATTACGCGCCGAAGAACCAGCTCCCCCGCCCCATCGATGCGATGCCCGTCTACATGGACGTGAACTTGACCGTGGGCGGCGACGACGTCTTCGACCTGCCCCCGGGCACCACGCAGAAGAGCCACGACTTCGTCCAGCCGATCGATGGGCACCTGATCGCGGTGGGTGGGCACCTCCACGACTACGGCATGTTCGTCCGGCTGGCCGCCGCGGCCTCAGGCAAGACGCTGGTGCAGCTCAACGCCGAACGGCAACCCAACGGCGACGTCACGGGGCTCCCGCGCAAGCTCTTCGGCGTGAGTGGCGCCGGCCTCCGGCTCAAGGCGGGGCGCACCTACCGCGTCACCGGGGAGTACGACAACCTCACGCACGACCTGATCAAGGACGGCGCGATGGCGCACATCGTCGGGCTCTTCACTCCCGATGACATGCGGCAATGGCCCAAGCTCGACGTCAACGACCCCGGCACCAAGGCCGACCTGGCCGACCTCGAATCCCTCGGCAAGGCCAGCGGCGGGATGCGGATGAGCCCGATGAATCACATGAAGTGAGCAACAACGAGGAAAAGGAAAAGGAGAAGGAAGAGGAATAGGAGAAGCAAGAAGGGGGCGCCGCTGAATTGGTGGCCCCCTTCTTCCTTCTCCTTCTCCTTCTCCCTTCAGTTGACGATCCGTCTCGCCCCCACCCACCGCCGCCACCACCAGCGCCCGTACGGGTCGTCCTCGCTCAGCACGCTCATCTGGACGCCGCCGTTGGCGCTGTGGATGATCTTGCCGTCGCCGACGTAGAGCGCCACGTGGGTCACGAAGGTGCCGCTGTTGGAGAAGGTCAGGATGTCCCCGGGCGCGAGCGCGTCCAGCCGCTTCGGCACCTTGATCCCTTCCCGCGCCTGGTCGCGGCTCACCCGGGCGATCCGGATCCCGTGCTGGGCATAGGCCCACTGGATGAGCCCCGAGCAATCGAACCCATCGCCGTTCTTTCCGGTGCCACCCCAGGTGTACGGCGTGCCCATCGCGCTGGTCGCCGTCGCGACGATGCCGGCCACGAGCTCGGCCTTGTCGCCGGAGAACCCCTTCTTCTCCGCGATCGACACCACTTCGGGCGATCCCGGCGGCGTGGCATGCCGTACGGTCGTGTAGGATGGCTGATCCGGCGGCCGCCCCACGCCGAAGTGCAGCCCGATGCCGAGGGAGAACTCGAGGCCGGTGTGGTGGTCGGGGTTGATGACGCGGTAGCGGCCCTCACCGCGCAATGACAGCCACCGGAACGGCACCACCTCGTACCCGACGCCGGCCGACCAGCTGTTCCACCAGTCGCTCCCCGCGTTCCGGGCCACGCCGCCGCTGAACCCGCCGACCAGGTAGGGGCCCGGACTCCCCCCCTCGAATGCCGTCAGGTCGGCACCGAGGCCGTAGAGGTCGGGGCCGCCGCCGGCGTGCCACATCCGGGTGCCGTAAAGCCTGAGGCGGGTGGGCCCGAGGAGCTCCCGGGAAAAGCCGATGCGCCAGGTCTGGCGGGTGGTGGAGGTGAGGACGTAGCCACCGTCGCCGGAGATGGCCTGCGCCGGAAGCGCGGCCGCGGAGAGCGCACAGCACGCCGCGGCCGTGCCGATCGCGCGTCCGATCACCGCCGGGGCTCCGCGGTGGGCGTGCCGGAGCCGAGGTCGATGCGATAGCGCTCGGTCGGGCCACAATGCACCCAGATGTCGGCGCGGATGGTGGAGTCGTTGAGCTGGACCGGGGCCGCACCGGTGTAGAGGAGCGGGACCGCGACGCGGCGCCCATCGCCGTGCCGGATCTCGAGGGTCCGCTCCAGGCAGGCGTGGCCATCGGCGGCGGTATCGGCCCGGGAGAAGGTGAACCAGACCTCGGTGCCGCCCCCGACCCGGAGGGCCAGCGAATCGGGCGGCGCGGGGGCCTTGGGGGGCGGCGCCGGCGGGGATGGAGGTGGCGCCTCCCGGCCACACGCCGCCACCAGCAGGAGCAGCACTACGCTCCGCCGGATCACTCGGCCGGGCCCCCGGACTGCGACTCGTCGAGCGGCGGCAGCATCGAGCTGTCGATGTGGAGCGCGCGCGAGAGCCGGGGCCGGTGCTGGAGGTAGCGGATCCAGAAGTGGGTGCCGACGAATCCGGTCGCGGCCCCGCACGCCACCGTGAGGGCGAGCCCCGCCACCGGGCTCGCCACCCATTCCGAGAGCAGCGTGCCGAGCTCGGCCCCAAAAAAAGAGGCCGCCGACGCCACCAGCGGCGTCAGCAGCCAGCCGAGCCCCTTCAGCAGGAGCCGGATCGCGTGCATCCGCCCTCAGGCGCGTTTCGGGCTGAGGGCGGTCGTGAGCACCGTGAGCGCAAGGCCCGGGACGAACGCGACGGCAAAGGTCGGCATCGTCCACTCGGCGCCCGGGAAGTGGATCGCGTTGCCGATCACGCCGAGAACGAGCGCGTACACGACCGCCAGGATCATCACCATGGCCGGCTGGGCCGCTCCCCGCCGCACCGCCTGGTTGGCCTGGGCAAAGGCGCCGAACCAGCTCAGGTAGGTGCCGAGCATCCACCAGACCGGGTGCCACCACCAGTTGGAGCCGCCGCCGATCTCGCGCCAGCGGTCGGTGTAGGTGCCGATGTTCTGCAGGATCGACACGTCGAGCAGCAGGTAGATGAACGTGCCGCCAAGGCCGATGGCCGCGGCGCCGGCGATCCCCTCGACAGTGCGCGGGTTGGTCCAGCGGCCGGGGAGGAGCACCAGGCCGCTCAAGCCCGCGAGGAGGATGACCGTCTCGAGGGCGGTCATCAGGGTGCCGTCGGTGAAGCGGGAGACGAGCGAGAAGACGAGCACCGTGATCGCGGTCAGGAAACCGATCTTGACCGAGGCGCGGACCAGGTAGCGGACGTCGGTGTGGTCGACCGTCATGGACGCTTGGGCCACCGCGTTCATGGCTGCTCCGGATGGGGTTGTGGTGTGGGTCTAGTATAGCGACGAGCAGGGGTCCGTGGTACTGGGGGTGGGTGCGAGGTACTAGGTGCGAGGTACCAGGCACTAGGCACTAGGTACTAGGTGTGACGGGGACCTTGAACGGCGAAGGCTGCTTGTTGTGGTCCCGGTCGCACCTAGTACCTGGTGCCTAGTACCTCATCCCCAAAGCCCCCATCCCAGCGCCACCACCACGTCCGTCACCGCCCAGGCG
>DASYXP010000338.1:0-6117 GCA_035934835.1 Gemmatimonadales bacterium
AGAAGTAGAAGGAGAGGGAGGAGGAGAAGGAGAAGGAGAAGGAGAAGGAGAAGGAGAGGGAGGAGGAGAAGGAGAAGGAGAGGGAGGAGGAGAAGAAGGAGAAGGAGAAGGAGGAGAAGGAGGAGGAGCTGAGTGACAAGGACGAAGGGGCGACCGTTCGTGATCTTGAATGGCGGCCCCTTCCCCTTCTCCTTCCTCCTCTTCACCCCTCCTTCTCCTTTTCACTTTTCACTTTTCACTTCCTACCCCCACCCCATCGCCTTCGCCCGCGCGACGATGAGGTCTGCCGCACCGTCGTACCCCAGGGACGCCGTGTTGAGCACCATCGCGTAGCCGGCGGGGTCGGCCCAGTCGCGGCCGTAGTGTTCGTGCTGGAACCGGGCCCGGCTCGCGTCGGACGCATCGACCATCCGCTCCGCCTCCCGCGCGTCGACCCTGAGGCGCGTCATCGCCTCGCGGATGCGCTCCGGTCTCGGCGCCACGACCCGGACGTGAAGCGCCTCGGGCATCCGGGCCAGCACCGCCACCGCCGCGCGCCCGACCAGCACCACCCGGCCCTGGGCGGCCACCTCCCGCACCACCCGTTCGGTGACCTCGACCAGCCGCGGCTCCTCCATCGGCTTGAGCGCGGCCGCGGTGCCGGGCGTGAGGATCTCCGCCGACGACGCGGCGAGTGCCAGGCCGATCCGCTCGACGAAGCCGGGAGAGCGCTCCTCGCGGTCGGCCACTTCCTCGCGGGAGAGGCCGGCCCGCGCGGCCACCCGGTCGACCAGGTCGTTGTCGACCACGGTCCACCCGAGGCGCACCGCCACGAGTGCGGCGACGCTCGAGCCGCCGGCGCCGTACTGTCGAGAGATGGTGATGAGCACGTGGATCCTCCCCTCGGGGTCCCGCGGGTGTCACTGTCCGATGAGTGCCGGCGCGCTCTGTGAGGCGCGCTCGCCGATCCGGGCGCCGCGGAGGGCGATCGCCCCGGCCACGAGGCAGATGAGTCCCGCCGAACCGTAGGCGGCCCGGACGCCCCAGCGCTCCGAGACCCAGCCCATCTCCAGGGCGCCGAGGGGGGCGAGCCCCACCGCGATGAATGAGTAGAAGCCCATGACCCGCCCGCGCAGCCGGTCGGGGGCGTGAGTCTGGAGCAGGGTGTTGGTGAAGATGGCGTTGAACACCCAGGCGCACCCGGTGAATACGAGCCCGAGGAGTGCCCACGGCAGCGATGGCGCCAGCGCGGTGAGCGCGAGCGAGAGCGCGAACGCCACCCCCGCGGGGACGACGAGGCGCGCCCGGTCGAGCCGGTGCCCGAACGCCGCAGCCACGATCGCGCCGGACCCCGCCCCCACGCCGACGGCGGACATCAGGGCGCCGTAGCCCGCGGAGCCGGTGTGCAAGGTGTCACGGGCAAAGACCGGGAGCATCGCCACGAACGAAAAGCCGAAGACGCTGAACGTCATCGAGAGCGTGGCCAGCATCCGGGGGAGCGGCGTGTCCCGCATGTAGCGGAGCCCTTCGAGCAGCTCGCCGGCGGCGGGGCGGGGCGGCTGCGCGGGCGGGGCCGCGCCCGCCGGGAAGCGCATCATCAGGAGGCTCGTGATGACGGCGAGGTATGACGCGGCGTCGGCAAAGAAGCACATCGCGGCGCCGGCCGCGGCCAGCACCAGGCCAGCGAAGACGGGCCCCAGGATGCGCGAGACGTTGAACACCGAGGAGTTCATCGCGATCGCGGTGAAGAGGTCCTCCTTCCCCACCATGTCCACGAAGAACGACTGCCGGGCGGGGATCTCGAAGGCGCTCAGCGTCCCGGACACGAGCGCGAGGGCCATCACCCAGCCGATGGAGATCGTGTGCGTCACGGTGAGGGTGGCAAGGACCAGCGCCGTCGCGAACATCAGCGACTGCAGCCGGGTCACCAGGCGGTGGCGATCCACCCGGTCGGCCACGACGCCGCCGTAGAGCGTGAGGGCCAGCACCGGCACCGCGGTGAGCGTGGTGACAAGACCGACCTGGAAGGGCGAGTTGGTGAGCTCCAGCACCAGCCACCCCAGCGCCACCGTGTTCATCCACGTGCCACACAGCGACACGAACTGCCCGAAGATGAACAGCCGGAAGTTGCGGTGGCGGAGGGCGCCGAACATCTGCATGGAGGGGAAGGTACCGAGGCCCGCTACTGGCGTAAACGGTGAACGGTCAACGGTGAACGGTGAACGGGACTGACGAACCGGCCTGGGTCCCATTTGCCCGATCCCGGGGCCCGTTCACTGTTGACCGTTCACCGTTTACCGTTCAGCATCGATCCCGGGAGGGTCCGACGCGTTTCACGAAATACGGCAAGTTCGTTCCCGGCCTCGCCGATACGCTCAACCTGCAGGCCCTGCTCGACCAGCTGGGCGACTTCCTCCTGCAGTCTGGCTTTGCCGGGGGCGAGGACCCGTATTGGGGAGACCTTCCCCCCGACCAGCCCCACTCGCTCGACGGGCTGCGCCAGGCGATCCTCGACGCGCTGATGAAGTCGGGCCAGCTCACGCCCGAGATGCTCAAGCTCCTCCGCGACGGCACCACCGGCGACGCCGACCGCGACCGCCAGGTGGAGCAGGACCTGGCCCAGCTCCTCGACCACATCGTCCAGCGCCTGATCGACGAAGGATTCCTCCGGCTCGACCAGGCCCCCCGGGAGCTCGGCACCGCCGAGTCCGTCGGCGGACTCCGCGACCAGGCCGCGGCCGCCGCACAGGACGTGCAGTTCTCCCTCACCGACAAGTCGGTCGACTTCCTCGCCTACAAGTCGCTCAAGGGGATCCTGGGTTCCATCGGCCGCTCGAGCGCGGGCACGCACGAGACGCCCTACCTCGCCACCGGCATCGAGGCCGAGGCCGCGAGCCGCCCGTACGAATTCGGCGACACGCTCAACCTCGACGTCCCCGCCACCCTCGCCCGGGCCATCGCCCGGGAAGGACTCACCTTCCCGCTCCCGCTCGAGTACGACGACCTGATGGTGAGCCAGGCGGAATACCGGTCGTCGGCCGCGACGGTGCTGATGCTCGACTGCAGCCACTCGATGATCCTCTACGGCGAGGACCGCTTCACGCCGGCCAAGAAGGTGGCGCTCGCGCTGACCCACCTGATCCGCACCCAGTTCCCCGGCGACACCCTCAAGGTGGTGCTCTTCCACGACTCAGCGGAGGAGATCCCCCTCTCCGCACTGGCGGCGGCACAGGTCGGCCCGTACCACACGAACACCGCCGAAGGGCTCAAGCTCGCCCGCCGGCTGCTGCTGGCCCAGAAGAAGGACATGCGGCAGGTCGTGATGATCACCGACGGGAAGCCCTCGGCGCTCACGCTCCCCGATGGGCGGATCTACCTCAATTCCGCGGGCCTCGACCCGGCGATCCTCAAGCAGACGCTCCACGAGGTGGCGCTCTGCCGCCGGAGCGGGATCGTGATCAACACCTTCATGCTGGCGCGAGACCGGAGCTTGGTGGAGTTCGTGAAGCGGGTGTCGGAGATCGCGCGGGGGAAGGCGTACTTCACCAACACGCTCTCCCTCGGCCAGTTCATCCTGATGGATTTCCTGAAGCGGAAGACCCGGCGGGTGTCGTAGACGCTGGGCGAGGGGAGAGGAAGAGGGGAGAAGGAGAAGGAGGAGAAGGAGAAGGAGAAGGAGGAGAAGGAGAAGGAGGAGGAGGAGCAGGAGAAGGAGGAGGAGACAGAGGGCGAGGGGTTGAAGCGCCGGATGTGCGCGGAGGGGATGCGGCGTTGGTGGCGGGAACGAACAGCGACATACGACCCGATGAGCGTCACTTGGTCGGGCGCCTGCGTCTCGGTGCGGGCTTCATCCGGGCGGCGTACGCCTGCTTGAGCAGCTTCTGGAAGTGGTGGACGCCCGCCTCCATCTCGGGGGAGAACCGGCCCCGGTCGTACGCCCGGCTGGAGAGCCCGCGCTGGACGTGCTCGCAGATCTCCCGGTCCTCCTCCTGCACCTTGTCGCTGTAGGCCACGTCGGCCTCGACCTGCGCCTCCAGCGCGGCGGACCCGGCGCGCTGGTAGAAGTAGTCGAACACCACCCGGCAACGGTCGGGGCCGAGCGGCTGGACCACGTTCGTCTGCAAGCGGCCGGGCAGGATGTTGAGCATGACGTTCGGGAAGACGAAGTAGTAGTACGCCGTGGCCGTGCCGCCGGCGGTGTCGTAGGGGCTTCCCTCCCCGGTCATCGGGCTCGACTGCAGGGAGTAGCGGTCAAAGGTCTCGGTGGTGTAGCCGGCGTAGTCGAGGAGCGTCGCGAGCTCCGGATGGACGAACGGGACGTGGTACCCTTCCAGGTAGTTGTCGACGTACACCTTCCAGTTGCACGCCACCTCGTAGTTGACGCGCCGCGCGAACTGCATCCCTGCCAGCGCCCGCGGACCGATGCGCTCGAGGATCCCGGCGAAGGTCCGCGCCACTGGCGCCGGCTTCGGGCCCAGGTGGACGAAGACCAGCCCTTCCCAGGTGTCCACCGCCACCGGCGTCAGGCCGAAGTCCTTCTTGTCGAAGAGCTCCGACCGGTCCATCTGGGGGACGCCGCGGAGCGACCCGTCGAGGAGGTAGGTCCAGCCGTGGTACTGGCACCGGAGCGCGCTGGCCTGGCCGTCGCAGAAGGCGAGCGGGCCGCCCCGGTGGCGGCAGACGTTGAAGAACGCACGGAGCGCCCCGTCCTTCCCCCGCACCACGATGATCGGCTCGTCGGCCACGGTCCCCACCAGGAACTGCCCCGGCCGCTCGACCTGATCCAGCCGGCCGACGAGCTGCCAGTTGGCGCCGAACACCGCGTCCCGCTCGAGCGCGTGGAAACGGGGATCGACGTACCAGGAGGACGGGATCGTGTCCGAGCGCTCGACCGGCACGACTTTGAGGTCGGCGGCAGGGATGCTGGGATGGTCGGCGGGTGGGTGCATGTTGGGGATAGTTATCAGCTATCAGTCATCAGCTATCAGATGTCCGTTGTCAGCTATGAGCAATTCGCTTCTGCCTCCTGCCTCTTCCCTCTCACCACTTCCCTCGCACCTCTCCCGTCTCACGTCTCACGTCTCACGTCCTGCGCTTCAACCTCGCTACATTATCGCAATGCCACAACGTCCCCTCATCATCGGGATCGTCGGCGGGTCGGGCTCGGGCAAGACGACCGTCGCCCGGGCGATCCTTGACGCCCTCGGCGGCGTCGACGCCGCGTTCATCGACCAGGACGCCTACTACCGCGACCTCAAGCACCTTTCGTACGACGAACGCGCGCGCTTCAACTTCGACCACCCCGACGCCTTCGACACCGACCTGATGGTGTCGCAGATCGGGCAGCTCGCGGCGGGCCAGGCCATCGACAAGCCGACCTACGACTACTCCCAGCACACCCGCGCAGCGCGGACCGAGCGGGTCGAGCCGCGGGACGTGGTGCTGGTCGACGGGATCATGCTCTTCGTCGACCAGCGGCTCCGTTCGCTCTTCGACATCAAGATCTACGTCGACGTGGCCGACGACGTCCGCTTCATCCGCCGGCTCCAGCGCGACGTGGCCGAGCGGGGCCGCTCGGTCGACTCGATCATCAAGCAGTACCTGTCCACCGTCCGGCCGATGCACCTGGAATTCGTGGAGCCCTCCCGGCACTGGGCCGATATCATCGTGCCGGAGGGCGGCCACAACCGGATCGGGATCGAGATGATCCAGTCCCGGGTGGTGCTGGAAGTGGCGCGGAGGCGGGCCTGAGGTTCAGGGCTTAGGGCATAGCGCGTAGGGCTTAGCGCTTAGGGCTTAAGGCTTAGCAGTGAGGGCGTAGTGGGTACACATGCGATCCACTGATTCGCAGTCAGCGTCGGCACACCCTGCCACGCCCAAAGTCCTGAACGCTAAGCCCTAAGCGCTAAGCCCTAAGCCCCTTTCCCGATCACCCCAGCGCCATGTACGCGCAGCCCCGCTCCTGCGCCTGGCCGATGGCGATAACCATCCCCGGCACCACCGACACCCCCGGCAGCAGGTGCTGCACCAGGTCGGCCCGGATGTCGGCCGCCTTCCCCGCCCCGCCCTTTTCCAGCTGCATCGTCCAGAACGCCAGCGCGTTGTTGCTCATGATGCATACCGTGCCACGGGCCACGA
>DASYXP010000352.1:0-7422 GCA_035934835.1 Gemmatimonadales bacterium
GGCGTGGCTCCTCTTCGGCGGCGCGACCCTCGCGCTCCTCCTGGCCCTCTGGGCGGTGCAGCTCCGCACCCGCGATGCCGCCACCGCCGATGTCGGCTGGACCATCCTCGTCGCGGCGGGCGCGTTGATGGCGGCGCTCACGTCCGGCGGGGACCCGGTCCGCCGGGCGCTGGTGGCGGTGCTGTCGGTGGCGTGGGCGGCCCGGCTCGGCTTCTACCTCCTGCGAGACCGGGTGCTCTCCGGCCGCGGCGAGGATGGGCGCTACCTGGCGTTGCGGGAGGGGTGGGGTGCCGCCGCCACGCGGAACTTCCTCTTCCTCTATATGGCGCAGGCGCTGGTCGCAGCACTCTTCGTCCTTCCGGTCGCGGCGGCGATGCGGGGCGGGCCGTTGGACGGCTGGGCCATCGCCGGTGTGGCGGTCTGGCTGGTGGCGGTGATCGGTGAGTGGGTGGCCGATGCCCAGCTTGCACGCTTCCGGGCCGACCCGGCCGCTCGGGGCCAGGTCTGCCGGGCGGGGCTCTGGGGGTGGTCACGGCACCCGAACTACTTCTTCGAGTGGATCCACTGGTCCTCCTACGTGCTCATCGGGCACGCGGCACCGCTCACGCTCCTGGGCCCGGTGGTGATGTTCCTCTTCCTCTTCCGCATCACCGGGATCCCCTACACCGAGCGCCAGGCCGAGAAGAGCCGCGGCGAGGCGTATCGGGCGTACCAGCGGACCACGAGCCCCTTCATTCCCTGGCCGCCGCGCCGGGGGGCGGCGTGAGCTTTAGCGCCGGCGTCGCGCTGGCGGAGCGGGGGCTGGTGCCGACGCCGCTCGTGCGCCGCGCCATCCGGGGCCTGTGCGACGCGCGCCTGGCCGAGCTCCGGGGCGGCGCGGGGATCGACGAGTTCATCGCGGGCCTGGTCGACGCGCCGGTGGCGCCGGTGCCGGAACGCGCCAACGCCCAGCACTACGAGCTCCCGGCGCGGTTCTTCGAGCTTGTCCTCGGCCGCCACCTCAAGTATTCGAGCGCCTGGTGGCCCGAAGGCGTCCGGGGCCTCGACGCGGCAGAGCAGGCGATGCTCGACCTCACCTGCGAGCGGGCCGGTCTCGCGGACGGGCAGGATATCCTCGAGTTGGGCTGCGGGTGGGGGTCGCTTTCGCTGCATATGGCACGCCGCTTCTCCCGCTCGCGCATCACGGCCGTGTCCAACTCCGCGCCGCAGCGCGCGTTCATCATCGCGCACGGCCTGCCCAACCTCGAGGTCGTCACCGCCGACATGAACCGATTCGAGGCCGGGCGCGCCTTCGACCGGGTGGTGAGCGTCGAGATGTTCGAGCATATGCGCAACTGGCCGGCGCTCCTCCGGCGCGTCGGGCGCTGGCTCCGGGACGACGGGGCGCTCTTCGTCCACGTCTTCTGCCACGCGCGGGGGGCGTACCCATTCGACGTCGAGGGCGACGACAACTGGTTGGGCCGGCACTTCTTCACCGGCGGGATCATGCCGGCGTTCGACCTCCTCCCGCGCGTGGGCCGCGGGTTCACGCTCGAACGGCAGTGGTGGCTGGACGGCACCCACTACCAGCGCACCGCCGCTGCCTGGCGGGAGAACCTCGATGCGCGCCGGGGCGAGGTGATGGACGTGCTCCGCGCGCATTACGGCGCCGACGCTGGGCGCTGGTTCCAGCGGTGGCGGATCTTCTTCCTCGCGTGCGAGGAGCTGTTCGGCTACGGCGGCGGCGCCGAGTGGGGGGTGGGGCACTATCGGCTCGGCCGGGCCCGGGGCTCGGCGGCGTGACGTTCGTGCTCGAGCGGCGGCAGGTGGTGGGCGGCGAAATGATCACCCCGCCGTGGCTCGGCTTCCGGGTGCTCGACGCGTCCGACGCCCGCGTCCGACTCGGCACCCGCATCCGCTACGCGCTCCGGCTCCACGGCGTGCCGCTCCGCTGGGAGTCGCGGATCTCGGAGTACGCCGAGGATGCGATGTTCGCCGACGAGCAGCTCTCGGGGCCATATGCATCCTGGTACCACCGGCACCGCTTCCGTCCGGTGCCCGGCGGCGTGGAGATCGTGGATGCCGTGGCCTACCGGCTCCCCCTGGGCCCCGTCGGGCGTGCGGCTCATGCGCTGTTCGTGAGGCGCCAGCTGACGGAGATCTTCGACTTCCGGGCCCGGCGCGTCGCCGAGCTCTTCCCCTTGCCGCAGGCGGCCCTTCGATGACCGCGTCCCAGTTCCTCCGGCTCTACGCCGCCGGCCTCGTGACCTGCTTCGGCCTCGACCTCCTGTGGCTCGGACTCGTGGCCCGGGGCTTCTACCAGCGCCAGATCGGGCACCTGATGCGGCCGGACGTCCAGTGGGTGCCCGCGGTGCTCTTCTACCTCATCTATGTGGCGGCGCTGGTCGTCTTCGTGGCGGGGCCGGCGGTGGAGAAGCGGTCGCTCCTCCGGGCCGTCGGGCTGGGGGCCTTCTTTGGGCTCTCGGCCTATGCGGCGTACGACCTGACGAGCCTCGCGCTCATCCGGGACTTCCCGCTCGTGGCGGGGGTGGTGGACCTCCTCTGGGGCGCTGCGCTCTCGGCCGCGGCGTGCGGGGCGATGTACCTGGCGGCTACCAGTCGGTAGGGCGGTAGTCCTTCAGGAACTGTCCCCAGACGTGTGTGCCGGTGTTGAAGCCGGCAATGACGGGGTCCACGATCCGTGCGGCGCCGTCCACGATGTCGAGCGGCGGGTGGAAGCGGTGTTCCGCCACCTTCCGCGCGGCGATCTCCGCCGGGTCTTCGTCCGTGACCCAGCCGGTGTCCACGCTGTTCATGTGGATGCCGTCGGCGTGGTAGTCGGTGGCGGAGGTGCGCGTCATCATGTTGAGCGCGGCCTTGGCCATGTTGGTGTGGGGGTGCCGGGTGGTCTTGAAGTTCCGGTAGAACTGGCCCTCCACCGCCGAGACGTTGACGATGTGCTTGTCCCGCTCCGGCGTGCGGAGCATCAGCGGCTTCAAGCGGGCGTTGAGCACGAAGGGCGCCACGGCGTTCACCAGCTGCACCTCCAGCAGTTCCACCGACGACACCTCCGCCAGCAGGAGCCGCCACGAGTTCCGGCCCCGCAGGTCCACCTGCTGCAGGTCCTGGTCGAGCCGCCCCTCGGGGAAGAGGTCCTTCTGCGCCACCTGTTCTCCCGGCAGGAGCGGCACCTGCGAGAGCTCCGCGGCGTGGACGATCCCCGCCATCCCGCCGAGCCCGTGCTCGCGCGTCGCCGGGGTGGCGGCGGCCGAGCCCGCCTCGGGGAGCATCCGGTAACCGCGGAGTCCTTCGTAGGCGCCGAGGAGCTTCCGGACGTGCGCCGGGAGGTCGTGGAGCGCGGCCGTCTCGTGCGCCATCATGTGGGCGTAGAAGTCGGGGGGCCGCCGCACCGTCTGGCAGGCGTTGTTGACGATGAAGTCGAGCCGGTCGCGGGTGGTGAGCAGGTGATGGCAGAACGCCTCGACGCTCGGCGTGTGCCTGAGGTCGAGCCCGAACACCTCGAGCCGGTGGCCCCAGTCGGCAAAATCGGGTTCGCGGGCGTAGCGCGCCGCGGAATCGCGCGGAAAGCGGGTGGTGACGATCAGCGTGGCGCCGGCGCGCAGGAGCTTGAGCCCCGCCTGGTAGCCGATCTTGACGCGGCCGCCGGTGAGGAGCGCCACCCGGCCCTTGAGGTCCGCGAGCTCCGTGCGCTTGGCGAAGTTGAACTCCGCGCAGGCGGGGCAGAGCTGGTCGTAGAAGTGGTGCAGCCTGGTGAAGTCCTGCTTGCAGATGTAGCAGTGCTGCGGCTCGAGCGCCTCGCGGAAGTCGGGATCGCCGGCCACGTCCTGCTGGGAGAATCCCGCCGGCGGGAAGACGTTGGGGGTGGTGTAGACCGGCTTGCGGCGGAGCTCGCGGATGCCGGCCTGGTGCAGCACCGCCTCCTCGCGCAGCGCCTTCTCGGCCTTTCGCTGGCGGGTGGTGGCCTTGACGAGGCGCCGCCGGGCCACGATGTCGGGGTGGTACACCAGCTCCACCGCCGCCAGGAAGCGCTGGTAGTCCTCCCGGGGCAGGGAGGCGAGGAGGCCCCGGTCGGCCACGATCGACTCGAGGAGCGTGGTGGCGGCGCGGATCTCCGCCAGGAGCCGGGGGTCGGCGGGGATGTCGGGGGTCGGGCGCTCGGAGGCAGGCATCGAGGCAATTTAACGGGGCGGGCCACCGCCCTGCGGCGCGAAGGCGGCGTCGATCTCGGAAAATGGCACCGCGCCCGCCAGTCCCGTGAATCGACCCTCGACCGCGATCTTCCGGGCCGCCGCGAGGAAGCCGCTCCACGCCGCCCGCGCCAGGGCCCCGCCCACACTGATGCGCCGCACCCCGAGATCGGCCAGTGCTGCCACGGTGGTGAAGTCACTGCCGACGAGCACGTTCACCGGCTTCGGTGCCACGGCCCGGACGACGGCGCTGATGTCCGCTGCGGCCCGGATGCCGGGGGCAAAGAGGCAGTCGGCCCCGGCTTCGGCGAACGCGGTGAGGCGCCGGATCGTCTCGGCGAGGTCCGGCCGGCCGACGATGAACCCCTCGGAGCGCGCGGTGAGGAGCGCGCCGGTGCCGCTCGCGTCGACGGCGCGCCGCGCCGCCCGGATCCGTTCGACCGCCAGCGCCACGTCGTGGAGCGGGCGCGCCGGGTCGCCGGTCGAGTCCTCGATCGACAGACCGGCGATCCCGGTCATGAGCGCGGCGGCGACGTTGGCCGCCACTTCCTCCGGCGCGACCGCGAAGCCACCTTCGAAGTCGGCGCTCACCGGGATTTCGACCGCGACCGCAATGGCGCGGCAGTGCTCGAGCACTCGGCCGAGCGGCACCCGGGTGTCCTGGGTGCCGAGCGACCAGGCGAGCCCGGAACTCGTCGTGGCGAGGGCCTTGAAGCCCAGCTGCGCCAGGAGCCGGGCACTTCCGACATCCCACGGGTTCGGGCTCACGAAGCAGCCCTCGGCGTGGAGTCGGTGGAACGAGCGCGCTAGATCGGCCGTGGCAGCCATGGGATCACCTGTCCGCATTTGAGGAGTCCACTCCCTTCGGCCGGGTCATCGCAGGCGTGCCGGCCGGGGAGCCCCGTTCGTCTCCCGACGAATCTGCGTGATGGCTTCGCCGCGCGGAACTGTCGTACGCACCGGGCAGGTGCGACACCTTGAGGGGGCTCGACGTGGAACATTCCCGCTGGCTCGTCACATCGTTGCTGCTGGTGGCCACGGTCGCCGTCGTCGCGCCCACCGGTGTTGCGGCCCAGGGCCTCGATGGCTCGCACGCCATCCGCTGTGGCGACAGCACCTACCGCTACGTGCTGTACGTGCCGCACCACGACACGCCGGCGCCGGTGCTCGTCCTCCTGCACGGCGCGGGTGACACGCCCGAGCCGATGGTCGACGCCTGGCGGCGCCTGGCCGGCCGGGAGGGGATCGTGCTCATTGCGCCGTCGCTGCCGCGGGTGGCGGCGTTCGAGGCGCTGGCGCCCGGGGTGTTCCGCTGCATGGTCGAGGAGGTGAAGGGCCTCACCGCGGTGGATCCGCGGCGGGTGTACCTCTTCGGGCATTCGATGGGCGGGTACCTGGGGTACGACGCGGCGCTCCTGGAGTCGCGGTACTTCGCCGCCGCCGCCATCCACGCGATGGGGATCGCGCCCGACTACGACTGGATCGTGGGGAAGGCGGCGCGAAAGGTCCCGATCGCCATCTACATCGGCGACCGCGACCAGTTCGTCCCGCTGGCCGGGGTGCGGCGCACCCGGGACCTCCTCGTGGCCGACAGCTTCCCGGTGCACTACGTGGAGCTCAAGGGCCACGACCACGACTACTACGCCCTGTCGGACCGGGTCGACGCCGACGCGTGGAAGTTCCTCCAGCGCCAGGCGCTGCCTACGCCGCCAGCTCCCTGAGCGCCCGCACCAGGGTGTCGAGCTCGGCGGTCGAGGTGAAGACGTGCGGCGTGACCCGGGTGCCCCGGACACCGGCGCCGTCGATGGCCACGGTCCACACCTTGTAGCGGTCGAAGAGCGCCGTCGCGAGCTCGGCCGGGGTGAGCTTCGGGATCCCGACGTTGGCGATGGCGCAGGAGCGCGCCGGGTCGGTGGGCGTGTTGAGCACGATCCCCGGCACCCCGCGTACCCGGCTGGTCCAGTACTGCTGCAGGTAGCGGAGCCGCGCCTCCTTCCGCTCGATCCCGATCCCCAGGTGATAGTCGATGGCGTCGTTGATCGCGAGGTCGGTGTGGCACGGGTGGGTGCCGGTGTGGTTGAGCTTGGCGATCTGCTCGTCGGTGACGCCGGAGTTGGCGAAGATGGGCCAGAGCGGGCCGATCCGGTCGCGGCGCACCCAGAGGAGCCCGGCGCCCAGCGGCGCGCCGAGCCACTTGTGGAGCGAGGTCCCGAAGTAGTCGCCGTGGAGGTCGGGGATCTTGAAGTCGATGTGGGCAAAGGTGTGGGCCCCGTCGACCATCACCTGCACGCCGTGGCGATGGGCCATGTCGGCCACCTTCGCCACCGGCAGGATCTGCCCGGTGATGTTGACCATCTGGCACACCATCAGCAGCCGGGTCTTCGGGGTGATGGCGTTCTCGTAGAGCCGGACGATCTCGTCGTCCGAGGCGGGGTCGAGCGGCAGGGAGACGATGCGGTTGACCATCCCGTGCCGCCGGGCCTGCAGCGCGAACATGTCGAGCATCGCCCCGTAGTCCTGCGCCGCCATCACGGCCTCATCCCCCGCCTGCCAGTCGAACCCGGAGATGACCGTGTCGAGCGACTCGGTGGTGTTCCGGGTGATGATGAGCTCCTCGCTGGCGCACCCCGCAAGCGCGGCCAGCCGGTCGCGGACGGCGTCCTTGTCCTTGAACTGGTCGGTGCGGAGGTAGCGCGAGGCGCGGAGGTTGAGCTCGCGCACCCGCCCGATGAACGCCTCGAGCACCGGCTGCGACTGCATCGAGTAGTAGCCGTTCTCGAGGTTGACGTAGTCGGTGGTGAGGCGGTACTGCCCGCGGACGGTGGCCCAGAAGTCCTCCTCCCGCGCCAGGGCGGCGGCGGGCAGGCCGGCGTACCGGGCCCAGAGTGCGTCGCCGACGAGGAGGGCGAGCGTGCCGCCCCCGATGCTGCGGATGAAGCTGCGCTTGTCCATGACGTGGCCACCGGATGGGGCGGGAAGTGGGGGATGCCCCAAGCTCGCGCCGCCGACGCGCTCCGTCCAGCCCCGGAGGATCGACACACCCGCCGTCCGCCGTCACATTGCAAGTTGAAACTTTCAGGCGCAGTTGCCCGTCCGAATCCGTTACCGACCACGCATCGCCGCGCGACCGCTTGCCACTTCTGGCAGTGGTGCTACCATCTATCGGCTGGCCGTACCCCGCAGCAGCTGGATCCGCCCGAATCTGGGAGATCGTCCATATGGAGCGTCCAATCCT
>DASYXP010000032.1:0-2725 GCA_035934835.1 Gemmatimonadales bacterium
GCGCTCGACCTGACCGACAGCACCGTCGCGATCGACAGCGTGCACCTCCTCACCGACGACGGCGCCAGCGAGCTGAGCGTCGGGGGTGCCGTGCCCGGCGCCGCGCCGGGCGCCCTCCGGTTCCGCGCCCGCGACGTCGACCTGCGCGACATCACCGGCCTCCTCGGCGCCGATTCCCTCGGCCTCACCGGCCGGGTGAGCGTCGACTTTGGCGTCAGCGGCACCGCGGCGGCGCCGACCGTCCACGGCACCGCATCGCTCGCTGACGCGGCGTACGGGACATTCCGCGGCCCCTACGCCCGCGCCATCGTCGATTACGCGGGGAAGTCCCTCGGCCTGGATGTCGACCTCTGGCGCACTGGCCGGCGGGTGATGTCGGTCGAGGCGAAGCTTCCCATCGATCTCGCGTTCACCGCCGTGTCCCGCCGCCAGGTGGCCGGTCCGCTCGACGTCCGGGTCCAGGCCGACAGCGCCGACGTCGAGATGCTCGAGGCGTTCACGCCCAACGCGCGGGAGCTGACCGGCAGCTTCAGCGCCGACGCGGGCATCCAGGGCACGTGGGACGATCCCCGGCTCACCGGCACCGTCGGCGTCCGGAACGCCGGGGTGTCGCTGCCCGCGCTCGGGGTCCGGTACGACCGCATCACCGGCGCCGCGCGCCTGAGCGGCGACAGCATCACGCTCGACAGCCTCTCGCTCCGCGGCGGGGAGGGGTCGCTCGCCGTGCGCGGCGGCGTGCGGCTGGAGCAGCTCACCCGGCCGGTGTTCGACCTCGACCTCCGGGCGCAGGGCTTCCGCGCGATGGACGTCCGGAACTACCTCACCCTCGAGGCGTCGGGCCAGCTCCGGCTCACGGGGCCCTTCTTCGGCGCCACGCTCACCGGGCGGGTGACCGCCGACCAGGGGGTGCTCTACTTCGCCGACCTCGTCACCAAGCAGGTCGTCGACCTGAGCGACCCGGCCATGGCGGCCCTCCTCGACACCGCGCTGGCGCGCGATGCGCGGCTCGAGCCGTCGATCGAGAACCGCTTCCTCGACTCGCTCGGCATCGACAACCTCCGCCTGGCCGTGGGCGACGAGTTCTGGCTCCGGTCCACCGAAGCCAACATCCGCCTCACCGGCGACATGACCGTGAGCAAGGCCGCCCGCAACTACCGCCTCGACGGCACCCTCAAGGCCGACCGCGGCAACTACGCGCTCAAGGTCGGGTTCATCACCCGGCCGTTCACCGTGCAGTCGGGGACGGTCCGGTTCCTCGGCACGCCGGACCTGAACGCCGAGCTCGACATCCAGGCGGTGCACACCGTGCGCCCCGCCGACGCGAGCCCCGACATCGCCGTCGTCGCGCACATCACCGGCACCACGCTGGCGCCCAAGCTGGCGCTCTCGAGCCCGCAGAACCCGACCCTGTCGGAGACCGAGCTCGTGTCCTACCTGATGTTCGGGCGCCCCTCGTTCGCGCTCGACCAGACCGGTGGCGCGGCGGTCGGCGGGGAGCAGGCGGCGCTGCAGACCGGCATCGCCTATCTCTCCAGCGCGCTCTCGACCGAGATCGAGCGCGCCCTCGTCTCGGACCTGGGCGTGCCGGTGGACTTCGTGGAGATCCGCCCCGGCGGCGCCGGCGGCAGCTTCGTCAACCCGAACGCCGGGCTCACCACGCTCTCCGCCGGGTGGCGGATCGGCAAGCGGACGTTCTTCACCTTCAATGCGGGGCTCTGCCCCAACCTGGGCCAGCTGAGCTACAAGAGCTTCGGCGCCAGCATCGAGCAGCGCCTCGACCCCTGGCTCCGCGCCCAGGTCAGCGTGGAGCCGGTGCGGACCTGCCAGCCCAACGTGGCGGTGGACGCGCTCGGCGCGACCAACCAATATCAGCTGGGTCTCGACCTTCTCTGGGAACGGGAATACTGACGTGACGCGCGCCCTGGTCATCACCAATCCTGCCGCCGCCCGCACCGACCGCGACGCGGTGCGCGTGGTCGAGCGCATCCTCCGGCGCGCCGGCTGGCAGGCCGACGTCCTCGTGACCGGCGGCGGCGGCGACGCCCGGCGCTACGCCGCCGAGGGGGTCCGCGCGGGGGTCGATGTGGTCGCGGTCTTCGGGGGGGATGGCACCACGATGCAGGCGGCCGCCGCGCTGGTCGGCACCGGGGTCGCCCTGGGCGTCCTGCCCGGTGGGACCGGCAACCTCCTGGCCGGCAACCTCCGCATCCCGGTGCATCCGCAGCGTGCGGCGGAACTGCTGCTCCAGTCGCGCCCCCGGCCGTTCGACCTGGGCCGGATGGAGCGGACCGACGGCACCCACTTCTTCGCGGTGGCGTGCGGGGCGGGGTTCGACGCCCGGGTGATGGAGGAGACGCCGGGCCCGTTCAAGCGGCAGTGGGGGATGGGCGCGTACATCGCCACCACGCTCAGGATCCTGCCCGAGGTGCGGAGCACCGACACCTGGATCACGGTGGACGGCACCGAGCATCGGCTCCGCTCGGCGATGGTGCTGGTGGCCAACTGCGGCGAGGTCATCCCGCCGCTCATCCGGCTCCGCAGCGGCATCTCGCCCCGGGACGGCCTGCTCGACGTGATCGCCATCCGCGCCGACAGCGTGGGGGAGAGCGTGCTGGCGCTCTGGGACCTGCTCCGCCAGGTGGATGTCGACGATGCCGACCGCTACGTGACCCACCTCCGGGGCCGCGAGATCTCGGTGCGGGCGGCCGAGGCGCTGCCGGTGCAG
>DASYXP010000047.1:0-3393 GCA_035934835.1 Gemmatimonadales bacterium
AACCCCGCGCCGCTCCCCATCCGCTGCAGCATCATCTCCGGCATCTTCATCGCGGGACGGTCGCCCATCTTGAGCACCGCCTCGTGGATGCCGCTCGGGTCGTACGGAAAGCCGTCCACCACCACCTGCATGATCATGTTGCCGCGGTCGCTGGCCACCTGCATCTCGATCCGGTCGCCGGCGGATTCGTGGCCCAGGTAGGCCATCTTCAGGGTCCCGCGGGTGGTCTGGTATTCCGACCAATCGCCCGCGGCGGGCAGGTGCGGGCCCTTCATGCCGCAGGGGCCCTGCGCGGCGGCCGAGGTCGCCACCGCCGCCGCCAGGACCAGGACGAGCGTGCCACGATGCTTCATACGGTCTCCACAGATAGGGTTCACAGTGCCTTGACCTCGGTCACCAGGCGCGACAGCGAGGCCTTCGCATCGCCGAAGAGCATCGAGGTCTTGGGGTCGTAAAAGAGCTCATTCTCGATCCCGGCAAAACCCGGGTTCATCGAGCGCTTCAGGACGATGACGTGCCGGGCCCGGTCCACGTTGAGGATCGGCATCCCGTAGATGGGGCTCGACCGGTCGCTCCGGGCTGCCGGGTTCACCACGTCGTTGGCGCCGATCACCAGCGCCACGTCCGCCTGCTCGAACTGCCCGTTGATCTCCTCCATGTCATACAGCCGGTCGTAGGGGATGTTGGCCTCGGCCAGCAGCACGTTCATGTGCCCCGGCATCCGGCCCGCCACCGGATGGATGGCATACTTGACCTCGCCCCCCCGCTTCTCGATCTGCTCGGCCAGCTCGCGCACCTGGTGCTGGGCCTGGGCCACGGCCATCCCGTACCCCGGCACCACGATGACGAGCCCCGCGTACCCTAGCTGCATGGCCGCGTCCTCGGCGGTGATCGAGCGCACCGCGAGCCCGACGGATGAGCGTCCGCTCTTGGCCACCGGCGAGCCGAACGCCCCGAAGAGCACGTTGGCGAAGCTCCGGTTCATCGCCTTGGACATCAGGATCGACAGCAGGAAGCCGCTGGCCCCGTCGAGCGCGCCCGCGATGATGAGGACGTTGTTGCCGATCGCGAATCCGGTGGCCGACGAGGCGAGGCCGGCATAGGAGTTGAGGAGCGAGATGACCACCGGCATGTCCGCCCCGCCGATCGGCATCACCATGAAGATGCCGAGGCAGAACGCGATCCCCACCATCGTGTAGAAGGCCGCCTGGTGCCCGGGCACGAAGATGAGGTACCCGAAGAGCCCGAGCGCCGCCGCGAAGAGCAGGAGGTTGACGGCGTTCTGTCCCCGGTAGGTGATGGGGCGCCCGGGGAGGATCTCCTGCAGCTTGCCGAACGCCATGAAGCTGCCGGTGATCGTGAGGCTGCCGAAGAGGACCTCGAACCCGAGCGCCGCCATCTCGGCGTGGCCCACGCCGGGCCCGCGGACCAGCGTGTAGTACTCGGCGATGCCCACCAGCGTGGCGGCGAGCGCCCCGAACAGGTGGGAGATGGCGATCCGCTGCGGCATGGCGGTCATCGGCACGAACATCCCGAGGGGATATCCGATGGCGGTCCCGATCACGAGCCCCGCAATGATCCAGTCGTAGCGGACGATCTCGTGGTGTGCCAGCGTGCCGCAGATGGCCAGCAGCATCCCGAGCGCCGCCTGGTTCATCCCGCGGCGGGCCTGGTCCGGTCGCGTGAGCGACCGGAGCCCCAGGATGAACAGGACCGAGGCGGTGAGGTAGGTGACCTGGACGAACAACTCGCGCGGGTTCATCCGGCCTTCGGCGTGGACCCGGGAACGTCGTGCCGCTTGAACATCTTGAGCATCCGGTCGGTGATCAGGAACCCGCCCACGACGTTGACCGTGGCCGACGCGACGGCGATGACGCCGAGGATCGTGCTCACCGTATTGCGGTCGGAGCCGGCCGCGACGATCGACCCGACCAGCGAGATGCCCGAGATCGCGTTGGTGGCGCTCATCAGCGGCGTGTGGAGGAGGGGCGGCACGCGGGTGATGACCTGGTAGCCGACGAAGCCCGCCAGGATGAAGACGTAGAGCTGGATGATGCCGGTGGCGGTCATGGGTCGTACGCTCCGGTACGGAGTGGGGCTATCAGCTATCAGCTATCAGCTATCAGCTATCAGCTATCAGCTATCACTATCAGCTATCAGCTATCAGCTATCAGCTATCAGCTATCAGCTATCAGCTATCAGCTATCAGCGCGAAGGTCGCACAGCACCACCGGGGCGCAATGGCCGCCGGGATCGATCGTGGCGCTTCAGGGGCCGGGTCTCGTCACGATCATCGGGCCAAGGATCTCATCGCCGGCGTCGACCGCGAGCTTCCCGTCCTTGACCATCCGCTGGGCGAGCGCGGTGAGGTTCCGGCTCAGCATCTGGCTGGCGTGGCTCGGCACGGACGCGGCGACATTGACGGGCCCGAGGACGGTGACGCCGTCCACCCGGACGGCCTCCCCGGCCCGCGTGTGGGCGCAATTCCCGCCGGTCTCGGCCGCCAGGTCGACGATGACGGACCCCGGGCGCATGGATCTCACCATCTCCGCCGTCAGGAGCCTCGGCGCCGGCTTCCCCGGGATCTGGGCGGTGGTGATCACGAGGTCCTGGTCCTTGACGTGCGCTGCGAGCACCTGCTCGATCCGAGCCTGCTGGTCGGCCGCGACCTCCCGGGCGTAGCCGCCGGCGCCTTCGGCGGTCTCGAGCTCCTTGCCGACCGACCGGGCGCCCAGGCTCTCGATCTGCTCCCGGGCCGCGGCACGGACATCGAATCCGGATACCACAGCGCCAAGCCGGCGCGCCGTGGCGATCGCCTGCAACCCCGCCACGCCGGCGCCGATGACGAACGCCCGCGCGGGCGCGAGCGTGCCCGCGGCGGTGGTCAGCATCGGGAGGATGCGCGGGAGCTCGGCGGCGCCAAGCAGCACCGCCTTGTAGCCCACGATCGTCGCCTGGGACGAGAGCACGTCCATCGACTGGGCCAGCGTGGTGCGTGGGACGAGCTCTACTGCCAGGCCGGTGACGCCGCGCGCCTGGAGCGCCGCGATCGCTGCGCCGTGGGAGTGGGGCGCGAGGAACGCCACGACGATGGCACCCCGGTCGACCTGCGCCGCTTCGGCCGCGTCGGGCGCCTGCACCTTGAGCACCAGGTCGACGCCGCCGAACGCCGCCGCCGCGGGTCCCGGCGTCGCGCCCGCGGCGGCGTACACGGCGTCGGTGAATCCCGCGGCGTCACCCGCCCCGTGCTCGACGACGACGGTGATCCCCGCCTTGACGAGCCGCCCGACCGACTCGGGGACGAGCGCCACCCGGCGTTCCCCGGATGTCGTTTCCCGCGGCACACCGATGCGCATCAACGATCCCGGTTGCGGTGGAGTGATGGGCGGAAAT
>DASYXP010000067.1:0-3160 GCA_035934835.1 Gemmatimonadales bacterium
CGCGGCACTACGTCGAGCTGGTGCACCCCTACGTCGGGACGGCGCCGGAGCGGGCCGCGCCGGCCGGCCCGGTCGCGGAGGCGGCGCGATGAGGTCCCTCGACCTGCTCAGCCCCCTCGGCGTGACCCTGGCCCTGCTGCCCGAGGTCCTGCTCTCCGCCTGGATCATGGTGGTCCTGCTGGTGATCGCCTGGCGGCACGAGCGGGTGGAGGACAGCTACCTCGCCGGCTGGCTCAGCCTGGCCGGGGTCGGCGTGTCCGGCATCGGGGTGGCCGTGCTCTGGCTGGGCGGCGCGGCGCCGGCCGGCGTGCCGCACATGGTGGCGCTCGACGGGTTCCGCTACGGCGCCGATGCCGTCATCCTGCTCGTCGCCGCCGCCACCATCCTGCTCTCGCTCCGCTACGTGGACCGCCAGCGCCTGATCGCGCCCGAGTACTATCTGCTCATCCTGCTCGCCACCGACGGCATGCTGTTCCTGGCCGGCGCCGAGGACATGATCGTGCTCTTCCTCGGCCTCGAGCTCATGTCGGTGGCGGTGTACGTGCTCGCCGGCTTCGACCGGTTCCGCCGCTCGTCCGCCGAGGCAGCGCTCAAGTACTTCCTGATCGGCGCGTTCGCCTCGGCCTTCCTGCTCTATGGCATCGCGCTGGTGTACGGGGCGACCGGGGAGACCAACCTCATCCGGATCGGCGAGCGGCTGGCGTCCGCCCCGCTGAGCCTGCTGGCGAGCCTGGGCCTGGGCCTGCTGCTCATCGGCTTCGGCTTCAAGGTCGCGGCGGTGCCGTTCCACATGTGGGCGCCGGACGTGTATGACGGCGCCCCGACCCCGATCGCCGGCTTCATGGCGACCGGCGTCAAGACCGCCGCGTTCGCCGCGCTGGTGCGGGTGCTGCTCGAGGCGTTCCCCACCGCCAGCGCGCTCTGGCAGCCGATCATCGCCGGGCTGGCGCTGGCGACGATCATCCTCGGCAACACGGTGGCGCTGGCCCAGCGATCGATCAAGCGCATGCTGGCGTACAGCTCCATCGCCCACGCCGGGTACGTGCTGGTGGCGGTCTGGGCCGGCACCACGCTCGGGGCGGGGGCCGTCTCGTTCTATCTGCTGGCCTACTCGGTCACCACCCTCGCGAGCTTCGGCATCCTGGCCTCGATCGAGCACGTCGGGTCCCGCACCGTCCTCGTGGACGATCTGGAGGGGCTCTATTCGGTGCGCCCCGGCGCCGCGCTCGCGCTGAGCATCTGTCTTCTCTCGCTGCTCGGCTTCCCCGGCACGCTCGGCTTCATCGGGAAGTGGTATCTCATCGCCGCCGCCGTGGCCGAGCGGCAGTACATTCTGCCGGTGGTGATGGTGCTCGGCAGCCTGGTGTCGGCAGGGTACTATCTCCCGGTCATCATGGCGATGACGATGAAGCCCACCCGCTCCCTCGAAGCGCACCGGCAGGTCCGGTTCTCCTGGGCCGCCCGCGCCGCGGTGGCCGTGGCGGTGGCGATGATCATCGTCTTCGGCGTCTGGCCCACGGGCCCGCTCGCTACCGCGCTCAAGAGCGCCGAGACCCTGGGCCAGGGGACGCCGGGGGTGCTCACGGGCAAAAAGTGAGAAGTGAGAAGTGAGCAGTGAGAAGTGTGAGGTGGGAGACGGGACATGAAGAGGACGGGTGGCGCGGGGGCCGTCTTACTTCTTACTTCTTACTTCTCACTTCTCACTTGAAAGGCCGGAATGAACGTCCCCAAGTCGATCTTCAGGCAATACGACGTCCGCGGCATCGTGGACACCGAGCTCACGCCCGAGCTGGCCCGGGCGCTGGG
The DNA here is from genome assembly GCA_035934835.1 of Gemmatimonadales bacterium. Lineage (GTDB taxonomy): Bacteria > Gemmatimonadota > Gemmatimonadetes > Gemmatimonadales > GWC2-71-9 > CAMLHU01. The sequence continues at coordinate 1,807 of DASYXP010000067.1, forward strand.
GCGGGCCTATGCCTCCCTGGCCTGGGAGCGGATGGGGCGCGCGCCGGTGCTCGCCGTAGGGCGGGACAACCGGCCCTCCGGCCCCGCGCTCGCCGCGGGTGTGCGGCGCGGGATCGCGGACGCCGGCGGGACCGCCGTGGACGTCGGCCTCGTCCCGACGCCGGCGCTCTACTTCGCGGTGTCGGCGCTCGAGACCGACGGCGGGCTCCAGGTCACCGGCTCGCATAATCCGCCGGAGTTCAACGGCTTCAAGATGGTGCTCGCCGGCGACGCGCTCCACGGCGACGAGATCCTGCGGCTGTGGGAGATCATCACGGCCGAGCGCTGGCGGTCGGGCGTGGGGAAGGAGACCAGCGACGGGTCGGTCCTCCAGCGGTACAAGGAGGGGATCGTCTCGCGCCACAGGCTCCGCCGTCCGGTGCGCGTGGTGGTGGACTGCGGCAACGGGACGGGCAGCGTGATCGCCGTGGAGACGCTCCAGGCGCTCGGCGCCGAGGTGACGCCGCTCTTCTGCGAGTCGGACGGGACCTTTCCCAACCACCATCCGGATCCGACCGTCCTCGAGAACCTGCGCGACCTCGAGGCGGCGGTGCGGCGCACCGGAGCCGAGCTGGGGATCGCCTTCGACGGCGATGCCGACCGGATCGGCGCGGTGGACGAGCACGCGGACGTGGTGTTCGGCGACCAGCTGCTCGTGATCTACGGCCGGGACGCCGTGCGGCGGTTCGGCAAGGGCGTGCCGGTGATCTTCGACGTGAAGTGCTCCCAGGTGCTGCCCGACGCGCTGGAGAAGGCCGGCGCCAAGCCGGTCATGTGGAAGACCGGGCACTCCCTCATCAAGGCCAAGATGAAGGAGATGCAGGCCCCGCTCGCCGGCGAGATGAGCGGGCACATGTTCTTCGGCGGCGACTACCTCGGCTTCGACGACGCGCTGTTCGCGGCCGCGCGGCTGCTCGAGGTCGTCTCCGCCGGCCCGTTCGGCCTGTCGGCCCTGCTCGCCGACCTGCCGAAGACCTACGCCACGCCCGAGCTCCGGGTGGACTGCCCCGAGGAGATCAAGTTCCGGATCCCCGAGCTGGCGGTGAGCCATTTCGGGGCGAAGTATCCGGTGAACACGATCGACGGCGTCCGTATGACCTTCCCCAAGGGCTGGGGCCTGATCCGGTCGTCCAACACGCAGCCGGTGCTGGTGCTCCGGTTCGAGGCCACGGACCAGGCCGCGCTCGAGGCGTATCGGGCCGAGGTAATGGCGTGGCTGGCGGGGCAGGGGGTGGGGACCGGGAAAACCGGCTGATGTCCCTCCGCGCCCGTCAGGTCGTCGCCCTGCTCGTGGCGCTGGGGCTCCTGCTCTTCG
>DASYXP010000080.1:0-12896 GCA_035934835.1 Gemmatimonadales bacterium
GGGCTCGACGACATGGACGCCCGCATCCTCAGCACGATCATCGAGAAGTTCAGCGGCGGCCCGGTCGGCCTGGCCACCGTGGCGGTCGCGGTGGGAGAAGACGCCGGCACCCTGGAAGAGGTATACGAGCCGTACCTCATCCAGCAGGGGTTCCTCGACCGCACGCCGCGGGGACGGGTCGCGACGCCCCAGGCCTACCGGCGGTTCGGGCTCACGCCGCCACCGGGCTCCCAGGCGTCGATGTTCGAGAAGCCGTAGCGGTGCGCACCTCCGATTTCGACTACGCCCTCCCGCCCGACCTGATCGCGCAGCACCCCGCCACCGAACGGGGGACATCGCGGTTGCTCGTCGTGCGCCGGAGCGCCCCGCCCGCCGGCGCGCTGACCGACGCCCGGTTCCCCGACCTCGTCGACCTCATCCCCGCGGGCGACCTCGTCGTGGTCAACACCACCCGGGTGCGGCACGCCCGCTTCCTCGGCACCCGCCCCTCCGGCGCGCCGGCGGAAGTGCTCCTCATCCATCCGGGCACCGACGGGACCTGGCTCGCGATGGGGAAGCCGGGCTCCGCGCTCCGGCCCGGCAAGCGGATCCGCGTCGGGCCCGACGCCGAGATCGAGACGGTGCGGGTGGACGACGACGGGACCCGGCACGTGCGCTTCGTGGGACTCGCGGCGGAGGCCGCCATCGCGCGCTACGGCCGGCTCCCGCTGCCGCCCTACATCGACCGCGCGCCCGACGCCGACGACGAGTCCCGCTACCAGACCGTGTACGCCGAGCGCGAAGGGAGCGTCGCGGCGCCGACGGCCGGCCTCCACTTCACGCCGGCATTGCTCGACCGGCTCCGTGCCCAGGGCATCGCCGTCACCGGACTCGACCTCGAGGTGGGGCCTGGCACGTTCAAGCCGGTGGAGGGCGAGGACATTGCCGCACACCCGATGCACCCGGAACGATTCGACATCCCGGCCGCCGCCGCCGGCCTGGTGGCGGAGACCCGCGGGCGTGGCGGCAAGGTCTGGGCGGTGGGCACCACGGTGGTCCGCGCGCTCGAGAGCGCCGCGGCCCCGGGCGGCGCCGTCCGGCCCGGCGTCGCGGAGACCCGGCTCATGATCTCGCCCGGCCACCGGTTCCAGGTGGTGGACCACCTGGTCACCAACTTCCACCTCCCCCGTTCCACCCTGCTGATGCTCGTGTCGGCGTTCGCGGGGCACGAACTCGCGATGCGGGCATACCGCCACGCCGTGGACCGGCGGTACCGCTTCTACTCCTACGGCGACGCGATGGTGATCCTCTGATGTTCGACTTCACCCTCGAGGCCACCGATGGGGTCGCGCGCGCCGGCACGCTCGTCCTCCCCCACGGCACGGTGGAGACGCCGGCGTTCATGCCCGTCGGCACCAATGGCGCCGTGCGCGGGCTCTCCCCCGACGAGGTCCGCGACGCCGGCGCCAGGATCATCCTCGGCAACACCTACCATCTCCATCTCCGCCCCGGCGAGGAGGTGGTCCGGGCGCTGGGTGGGCTGGCCCGCTTCGGCCGCTGGAACGGCCCGACGCTCACCGACTCGGGCGGGTTCCAGGTGTTCTCGCTTGCCGAGCTTCGCGAGATCACCGAGGACGGCGTGACCTTCCGGAGCCCGATCGACGGTTCGCTCCGGACGATCACGCCCGAGAGGTCGATGGAGATCCAGTGGGCACTCGGCGCGGACATCGCGATGGCGTTCGACCACGTCGTGCCGGGCCAGGCCGGCTGGGAGCTCGCCCGCGAGGGGATGGAACGCACGCTCCGGTGGCTCGACCGGTGCAAGGCCCGGCACGCGGAGCTGGTCGCCACCGGTCACGGACGCTCAGACGCTCAGGACGTCGGCGTCGGAGCGTCCGCGTGTCTGTCAGCGGTCCCCCTGTCCCAGACCCTGTGGCCGATCATCCAGGGGGGCGCCCACGACGACCTGCGCCTCCGGTCGCTGGAGGGGATCCTCGAGCGCGAGCCCTGGACCGGCATCGCCATCGGCGGCCTGTCCGTGGGCGAGCCCAAGCCGGTGATGCACCGCGTGCTTGAGCTCCTCGGGCCGCGGCTCCCCGTCGACCGACCCCGTTATCTTATGGGCGTCGGCTTCCCCGAGGACCTGCTCGAGGCGATCGGGCGCGGCGTGGACCTCTTCGACTGCGTGGCCGCCACGCGGAACGGGCGCCACGGCAGCGCCTGGACCGCTGACGGCAAGGTGAACATCCGCCGCGCCGACCTGCGCCTGTCGGACGCACCGCTCGACGCCGAGTGCGACTGCCTGACCTGTCGGACCTATCCGCGGGCCTACCTCCGCCACCTGTTCGTGGCCGAGGAGATGCTGGGCCTCCGGCTGCTGTCGCTGCACAACGTCCGGTTCCTCGTGCGCCTCGGTGAACAGGCGCGGCAGCACATCCTGCGGGGGACCTTCCACGACTGGAGCCGCGAGTGGCTCCGGCGCTACCACGGCAAGGAACGCGCGTGACCCTCCCGATGCTGGCACTGCTCGCCCCCGCTCCCGGCAGCCCCTCCGGCGGGATGACCATCCTGATCGGCCAGATCGCCGTCATCATCGGCATCTTCTACCTCTTCATCATCCGGCCGCAGGGCCAGGCCCGGAAGCGCCACGCCCAGCTGCTGTCGGGCCTGAAGAAGGGCGATGACGTCCTCACCGCCGGCGGCATCGTCGGCAAGGTCAAGGACATCAAGGAAGTGACCGACAAGAACGAGGTCCGCGTCACGATCGAGTCGGGCACCTCGACGCTGGTGGTCGAGCGCTCCCGCATCATCCGCGTCGGCGACACGAGCGCGCCCCAGGCCTGATGTCGCTCCTGCCGCTCCACTTCCTCGGATCGCCGGTGCTCCGGGAACGGAGCGCCGAGGTCTCGGCGTTCGACGACGAGCTGCGCGGCTTCGTCGACTCGCTCCTCGAGACGATGGACGCCAACAAGGGCGTGGGCCTCGCGGCCAACCAGGTCGGCGTGGCTCGGCGGGTGGCCGTGGTGGACGCGGACGACCGGCGCATCGTCCTCGTCAACCCGGTCATCGCCGCCGCCGAGGGAAGCTCGCGGGAGGAGGAGGGGTGCCTCTCGATCCCGGAGATCTTCGGCGAGGTGACCCGGCCGGAGCGGATCGTCCTCGAGGCGCTCGACCGGGACGGCACGCCCTACCGCCTCGAAGCGGGCGGGCTCCTGGCGCGGGCCATCCAGCACGAGATCGACCACCTCGACGGCATCCTGTTCCTTGACCACCTGAGCCCGCTCAAGCGCCAGGTGCTGGTGTCCCGCTACCGCCGCGACCACAAGGGCAAGCCCGTCATCCAGGAGACGCTGCCCGCGACAGCGCGCCCGGAGTGATGCGGATCGTCTTTTTCGGCACGCCGGAGTTCGCTGTTCCGTCCTTGCGCGCGCTCCTCGCCGAGGCCGACGCCTTCACGGTGGCGGGCGTGGTCACCCAACCGGACCGCCCCAGGGGCCGTTCCCGGTCCACGCTCATCGCCCCGCCGGTCAAGGCGGTGGCCCTCGAGGCCGGCATCCCGGTGCTCCAGCCTGACAAGCCGGTGGGCGACGTCTTCCGCAAGCAGCTCGAGCACTTCCGCCCCGACATCGGCGTGGTGGTGGCGTACGGGCACATCCTGCGGCCCGACGTCCTGGCGCTCCCGCCCCGCGGCATGGTCAACGTCCACGCCTCGCTCCTGCCGCGGCATCGCGGCGCGGCGCCGATCAACTGGGCCATTCTCGCCGGCGACCGGACCACCGGCGTCAGCATCATGCAGATGGAGGCGGGGCTCGACACCGGACCGGTGTACCACCGGGTGGAGACCCCGATCGAGGCCACCGACACCGCCGGTTCCCTCACCGAACGCCTGTCGGTGCTCGGCGCGGGGGCACTCCTCGAAGCGCTCACGCTCATCCAGAGCGGGCTGGCGCGCGGCGTGCCGCAGGACGACGCGCTCGCCACGCCGGCGCCCAAGATCTCCCGCGACCTCACGCAGATCGACTGGACCAGGGACGCGGTCCACGTGGCGCGGCAGGTCCGGGCCTTCGATCCCGCGCCCGGGGCGTGGACCACCCTCGACGGCGCCGAGGTCAAGCTCTTCGGGCCGATTGCCGTGCCCGGGCAGGGCGCACCCGGGACCGTGGTGCCGCTCGAGGCTGCGCTGATGGTCGTGACCGGCGCCGGCGCGGTGCGGATCGAGGAGATCCAGCCCGCCGGGCGCTCGCGGATGCCGGCGGCGGCGTGGCTCCGCGGTCGGCGAGGGACGCCGCCGGGGCGGTTCGAATGAGGCCCCTCCCCCGCGTCCACGCCATCACCGACGCCGCCGTGCTGGCGCTCCCGGACCTGGGCGCGCGGGCCGCGGCGATCCTCTCCCTCGGCCCCGCGGTGGCGCTTCACGTCCGCGATCGCGCTGCCACCACCGCCGACCTCGCCGCGGCCGCCGCGAGGTTCGAGGCGCTGGCCCGGCCGCCGAAGGCCGCGGTGTTCATCAACGCGCGCGCCGACGTGGCCCAGGCGCTCGGCGCCCAGGGCCTTCAGCTCGGCGAGCACGACATCGCCATCACCGAGGCGCGGCGGATCTTCCCGCGGGGTTGGATCGGTCGGTCGGTGCATTCGCTGGCCGACGCGGAGCAGGCCGTGGCCGACGAGGCCGACTATCTGCTGGTCGGGAGCGTATTCGACACGCTCACCCATCCCGGGCGGGCGTCGGCCGGCGTGGAGCTCGTCCGCCGGGTCGCGGCGCTCGGCCGGCCGGTGATCGCCATCGGCGGCATCACCGTCGAGCGGGCGGCCGAGGTGCGGGCGGCGGGCGCCTGGGGCGTCGCGGCCATCCGCGCACTCTGGCACGCCGCCGACCCGGCGGCCGCGGCCCGCGCCCTCGCCGGCCCCTGGCTGGAGGCCGCGTGAGCGCCGGGACGACCGTGGTGGTGAACGGCGAGCGGCGGACCTTTGCCGCCCCCGCCACGCTCGCCACCCTGCTCGAGCAGCTGAAGCTCGACCCGCGCACGGTGGTCGTCGAGCACAACCGTCACATCGTGCGCCGTGGGGCCCTTTCCGGCGCCGCCGTCTCCGAGGGCGACCAGGTCGAGATCGTGCATTTCGTGGGCGGCGGCTGACGTTCCCGTTGCCCGCCGTGCCCCGCTAGATTCCGGCATGACCGACTTCGCTGACGCCCCGCTCGTGATCGGCGGCCGGAGCTTCACCTCCCGGCTGCTGGTCGGCACGGGGAAGTACCGCACCAACGCCGAGATGACCGCCGCCCTGGCGGCCTCGGGCGCCGAGGTCGTGACCGTCGCCGTCCGGCGGGTGGACCTCGACCGCGCCAACGAGCAGGGCATCCTCCATCACCTCGATCCGGCGCGCTGGTTCCTCCTCGCCAACACCGCGGGGTGCTACACCGCCGACGAGGCGGTGCGCTACGCCCGGCTCGGCCGCGCCGCCGGCTTCAACGAGTTCGTGAAGCTCGAGGTCATCGGCGACCAGCAGACCCTCCTCCCCGACACCGACGGCCTCCTCGCCGCCACCCGGACCCTCGCCAAGGAGGGCTTCAAGGTGATGGCGTACACCAACGACGACCTGGTCACCGCGCTCCGGCTGGAGCAGGCGGGCGCGGTCGCGGTGATGCCGCTCGCCTCGCCGATCGGCAGCGGGCTCGGGCTCCTCAACCCCTACTCGATCCGGACCATCAAGTCGCGGCTGTCGGTGCCCGTCATCGTCGACGCCGGCGTCGGCACCGCGTCCGATGCGTGCCTCACGATGGAACAGGGCGTCGACGGCATCCTGATGAACACTGCGCTCGCCGAAGCGAAGGCGCCGGCCGTGATGGCGTGGGCCATGCGCCGCGCCGTCGAGGCGGGCCGGGCGGCGTACCTCGCCGGCCGGATGCCCGCGCGCGAGGTGGCGGTGCCGTCGAGCCCCGTCCGGGGGATGCTGGACTGATCGACACCGACCCCATCGCCGCGCGCCGTGCCGCCTTCCAGGTGCTGGAGGAAACGGCAGCCGGCCGCCCCTTCGACGCGGCGCTCGGCCGGGCGCTCTCGGGCCTCGACGCACGCGACGGACGGCTGACCCACGAACTCGCGGCCGGCGTGCTCCGCCGGCGCGGCGACCTCGACCTCGCCCTGGCACCCCTCACCGAGCACGGATGGGAGAGCGTCGCCCCGAGGGTGCGCACCGTGCTCCGGCTCGGTGCCTACCAGCTCCTCGAGCTCGACAAGGTGCCGGCCCACGCGGCCGTGGGCACCAGCACCGACCTGGCCCGCTGGGCCGCCGGCGAACCCGCCGCCCGGTTCGTGAACGCCGTGCTCCGGCGCCTGGCCCGCGAGGGCGGGCCGGTGGCGGCGGCCCCGGGTTCCCGCCGCTCGCACCCCGCCTGGCTCCTGCACCGTTGGGACCAGCGCTTCGGCGTCGAGGCCACCGACCGGCTCCTGCTCTGGAACGACAGCCAGCCGCCCCTCGTGCTCCAGCCGGCGCGGGCCACGCGGGCGGCGATCACCGCGGAACTCGCCGGCCACGGGATCGCGAGCGAGGATGCGCCGTGGGGTGCCGGGCTCGTGGTCGATGCGTCCCGTCCGGCCGACCTGCCGCGCTTCGCGGAGGGCGACTTCATCGTGCAGGACGCCGCGCAGGCGCTGGTGGCCCGCTACGCCGCCATCCCCGATGGCGCCACCGTGCTCGATGCCTGCGCCGCGCCGGGCGGCAAGGCCATCGCGCTGGGACGCACCGCCCGCCGGGTGCTGGCCGCCGACCTCCGCCCCGCACGGGTCCGCCGTCTCCTTGAGAATCTCGCGCGGGCCGGGAGCGGGCGAGAATACGCGATCGTCGCGGACGCGGCCCACCCCGCCTGCCGTGACGTCGATGCCGCGCTCCTCGACGCGCCCTGCCTCGGGACCGGCACCTTTGCCAGGCACCCCGACGCCCGCTGGCGGGTGAGCGCGTCGGCGCTGGCCCGCCTGGCCGGGCAGCAGGCGATATTGCTCGAGGCGGTGGCCCGGGTGGTCCGCCCCGGTGGACTGCTGGTCTATGCCACCTGCTCGCTCGAACCGGAGGAGAACGGACTCCAGATGGCCCGCTTCCTCAACGACCACCCCGAGTTCACCCGGGAGCCGCCGGCGGAGTTCCCGGCCGAGCTCCTCTCCCCCGCGGGCGACCTCGAGCTGCTGCCGCAGGTGCACGGCATCGACGGCGCCTTCGCCGCGCGGCTGCGCCGGAGGGCGGCGTGAGGGTCCCCCGGCATATGGCGGCGCCCTTCCTCTCCACCGCCGGCGGACGCCGGCTCCTCAAGCACCTCGGCATCGTGTTCGGCTCGACGCTGGCCGGCTATCTCGTGGCGGCGCTCTGGCTCTACCCTGCCCCGCTCTTCACCTCGGACCTCACGGTGCCGCGGGTGCTCGAGCTCACCGGCGGCGAGGCGCAGCGCCGGCTCATCAAGGAAGGGTTCCGCGTCAAGTTCGCCGGCACGATGCCGCACCCCAAGCTTCCCATCGGCGAGATCGTGTGGCAGGACCCGCCACCGCTCACCGCGTACGGACAAGGCGCGATGGTCCAGCTGTACACCTCGAGCGGGCCGGCCCAGGCCGCCATCCCGGACGTGGTGGGGCTGGATGGCGCGCTCGCCACCCGGGTGCTCAACGCCGGCGGCTTCACCATCAAGAGCGTCGATTCCGTCTCGGCCTCATCCGAGCGCGGGTCCGCCCTGGCCACCCGACCCGCGGCCGGGGTGGCGCTGGCGCCGGGTGCGAGCGTCGTGCTCGTGGTGAGCGCCGGACCGGCCAGCACCTCGATCCCTGACGTCACCGGGCTCAGCTCCGCGCGGGCGCGCGATGCACTCTTCAAGGTCGGGCTCTCGGTGGGCCGCGTGACGCCGCAGCTCGCCGCCGGCAAGGTGCCCGGCACCGTGATCGGCCAGCGGCCCGCTGCCGGCGCACTCGCGGCCAAGGACGGCCGGGTGGACCTCATCGTCGCGAAGGCCCCGTGAGCGCGATCCGCATCTGCCCCAGCGTCCTGAGCGCCGACCTCGGCCGGCTCCGCGAGCAGGTCGAGCAGGTCCGGACCGGCGGCGCCGACTGGCTCCACGTCGACGTGATGGACGGCCGCTTCGTCCCCAACCTGACCTTCGGGACGCCCGTCATCCGCGCGCTCCGCCGGCTGACCGAGCTGCCGCTCGACGTGCACCTGATGGTCGAGGCGCCGGAGCGCTACATCGCGGAGTACGCGGACCTGGGTGTCCGGGTCTTCACCTTCCACGTCGAGGCGACGGCGCACGTGCAGCGGCACCTGGCGGCGGTGCGGGAGCGCGGAATGCAGGCCGGCCTCGCGCTGAATCCGTCGACCCCGGTCGCCGCGCTCGAGGAGGTCGTCGCCGACCTCGACCTCGTGCTGGTGATGAGCGTCAACCCCGGGTTCAGCGGCCAGCGTTACATCCCGGCCTCGACGCCCAAGATCGGGAAGGTCCGCCGCCTGCTGCACGCCCATCACTCCGCCGCGGCGCTCGAGGTCGACGGCGGGATCGGCCCCGATTCCATTGCCGAGGCCCACGGCGCGGGGGCCGACACGTTCGTGGCGGGCCAGGCCGTCTTCGGCGCGGCCGACCCGGCCGCTGCCATCCGCGACCTCCGCAACCGCACTGCCACCAAGGTCTGACGATGCGCACCTCAACGCAGTGGATCGCCGTCGGCGCCATCCTGGCCGGCCTCGGCACCGGGGCCTGGATCCTTTCGCACGCCGACACCGTCAACGGCGTCACCGTCGGCGCGCCCGCTCCCGATTATCGCGTCATCGACGTCGCCTCCGGCGACACCGTGGCGCTCCACGACCGGCTCAAGGGGCACGTCACCATCATCAACATCTGGGCCACCTGGTGCGTCCCCTGCCGGCTCGAGATGCCGTCGATGGAGAAGCTCTACAAGGAGTTCAAGGCCCGCGGATTCCAGATCGCGGCGGTGAGCATCGACAAGGGCGATCCCCGCGTCATCTCGGAGTTCGGCAAGGAATACGGCCTCACGTTCGACCTGCTCCACGACCCCAGCGGCGACATCCAGGACCTCTACCGGACCACCGGCGTGCCGGAGAGCTACATCGTCGACCGGAACGGGATCATCGTGAAGTGGCTCATCGGCGGGTATGACTGGACCGCGCCGGTCCAGCGCACCCTGATCGACCGGCTGCTCGCGGAGCCGGCGTCCTGACGTGGCGGCCTGGTCCCGCCTGACGGCCAACTGGCCGCTCAAGCTCACCTCCCTGCTCCTGGCCCTGCTGCTCTGGTCGGTGGCCGCGTTCGAGGAGCCGTCCACCCGCCTCATCCGCATCCAGCTTCAGGTCGTCCCGCCGGAGGGGCGCGAGCTCCTTGAAGCGCCGGCCTCCGCCCAGGCGCTGGTGACTGGGCCCGCCCGCGCGCTGCTCGAGTTGAGCGCCCGCCCGCCGGTGCTCGCCAAGGCCATTCCCGACACCGTGACCGGCCGGCGGGTCACCATCGTGCTCTCGCCGGCCGACGTCGTCCTGCCCCTCGGCGTCAAGGCCGAGGTGCGCGACATCCAGCCCGGCGAGGTCACCGTCGAACTCGACTCGCTCTACCAGCGGCTGGTGCCGGTCCGCGCTACCCTGCGTGCCCGGGGGGACAGCGCCGCCTTCAACGGCAGCGTCACGATCACTCCCGGGGTGGTGCGGATCTCGGGTCCGGTGGCGGCGGTCAAGCGGGTCGACGGCGTGATCACCGTCCCCTTCGACCTGCCGGCCGGCGGCGATCCGGCGGGGCTCACCGTGGCGCTCGACACCGCGCTCCTCCCAGGGGTCCGGGTGACGCCGACCGACGTGACCATCCGCGTCCGCCCACCGACCCCATGACCAGCATCCTCGCGATCGAGACGTCCTGCGACGAGACGTCGGCCGCAGTGCTCACCACCGGCCCCGATGGCCGGCCGGCGCTCCGGAGCCTCGTCATCCTCTCGCAGGACATCCACAAGGTGTTCGGCGGGGTGGTGCCCGAACTCGCGAGCCGCGCCCACCTGGCCGCGCTGCCCGCCGTGGTCGACCAGGCCCTGGCCCAGGCGGGGTCGTCGCGCGAAGGGATCGACGCCATCGCGGTGACCCAGGGTCCCGGACTCGTGGGCGCGCTCCTCGTCGGCGCGATGTACGCCAAGACCCTCGCCTGGGCGCTCGGGAAACCGCTCCTCGGCGTGCATCACCTCGAAGGGCACCTCTTCGCCCCGACGCTCGAGGACCCCGCGTTCCAACCACCCTTCGTGGGGCTCCTGGTGAGCGGCGGGCACACCATGCTGCTCGACGTCCCCGCCTGGGGCACCTCCCGCCTGATGGGCCAGACCCGCGACGACGCCGCCGGCGAGGCGTTCGACAAGGTGGCCATCCTCCTCGGGCTCGGCTATCCCGGCGGGCCGAGGATCGAACGGCTCGCGCGCGAGGCCAAGCCCGGCGGCTTCAAGCTTCCCCGGCCGATGCTCGGCGAACTCGACCGGCCCGGCCCGGATCGCTATTCATTCTCCTTCAGCGGGCTCAAGACCGCGGTGCTCCGCGCCAGCCAGCAGTCGGATGACCTCGAGCGCGACAAGCCCCGGCTGGCGCGGGACTTCCAGGACGCCGCGGTCGACGTGCTGACCGAGAAGACCGCCCACGCCGTCGCGGAGCTGGGATACCCCACCGCGATGATCGGCGGCGGCGTGGCGTGCAACCAGGCCCTCATCGCCGAGCTCCGCCGGAAGCTCGGCACCACCGCGCAGGTCGTGGCCGCCACTCCACGCCTCAACACCGACAACGCGGCGATGATCGGAGCGGCGGCGGCGTGGCGCCTGGCCCGCGGGGAACGGAGCGGACTCGACCTCGAGCCCCGCGCCGACCTGGCGTTCCCGGGGTTGGTGGGGGGTCGTTAGTCGTTAGTCGTTGGTCGTTAGTCGTTGGTCGTTGGTCGTGAGTCGTGGGTCGTGGGTCGTGGGTCGTGAGTTCCAGAAATGAGTGCCAAGTGCGTAACGGGTTGTAGCTGGTAGCTGATAGCTGATAGCTTCTAGCTGCACGCCCCTCTACCCGGATCCCCGCATGACCGTCTACCCGTTCGTCCTCCATCTCGGATCGTTCGAGATCACCGGCTACGGCATCATGATGATGGTGGCGTTCCTGGCCGGGAGCTGGGTCATGGCGCTCGAGCTTCGGCGCCGGGGCTTCCGGGAGGACTACGCGTCCGACGTGACGCTCGCGGCGCTGGTGGGCGGGATCATCGGCGCCAAGCTCTGGTACGTGGCGCTCACCGGCGACCCGGCGACGCTCTTTTCCCGCGGCGGACTCGTGTGGTACGGCGGGTTCATCGGCGGCGCCCTGGGCGTGGTACTCAACGGATGGCGGCTCCGCGTGCCCTTCCGGTGGACCGCGCAACTCACCGCTCCCGCGCTCGCCGCCGCCTACGCGCTGGGGCGGGTCGGCTGCTTCGTGGTCAACGACGACTACGGCCGCCCGACGTCGCTCCCGTGGGCCATGAAGTTCCCCCAGGGACTGCCGCCCTCCACGGCCGGGAACATGACCCAGCTCTTCGGGATCCCGGTGCCGCCCGGCACCGACCCGAGCACCGTCCTGGCGGTCCACCCGACCCAGCTCTACGAGATCGCGGCCATGCTCGTGGTCTTTGCCATCCTCTGGCGCTGGCGGACGCTCCCGCGCGGCACCGGCTGGCTCTTCGGCGCCTACCTCGTCTTCGCCGGCGTCGAGCGCTTCCTGGTCGAGATCGTGCGCGCCAAGGACGACCGTTTCGTGGGGCCGTTCACGCTGGCACAGGTCACGAGCGTGCTGCTCGTCATCGTGGGCGTGGTGGTGGCGCGGAAGCTCCGGAACGCGCCGCAGCTCGCTCCGGGCGCCTACCTCCACCCTGCCGCCACCGGCGATGCAAGGCCGACGGAAGCTTGACACCTGACGCCCCTGTCAAATTTCTAGGCGATTTGCTAAGTGATTATAAAACAACGTGTTAGAATGGAAGCATGGCTTACTGTCAAAGTTCTGACACCTGATTGCCGCCTGACGATCCCGGCTCCAGCGCCGTAAACTTTTGTCGTTCAACGTTTTACGAATTTGCGACGACTGGCACTGGAGTTGCCTTAGTAGTGGGCGAAGGGTCGTACTGGCCCCACGGAAAAGTGGCAGGTAGAAGAAGGGTTGGAGCGGGCACATCCGTCCGTCTCCGTATAGCTCAGGGGGCTACCTGTCACCTCCTTTGAAACGGTCCACCACGGTGGGCCGTTTCGCTTTCCTGGACACGACGAAGGCCCCGGCCGGGAACGCCGGGGCCTTTGTGTCATCGGGCCGGCCCAACACTTCAGTCGCCCTGGGTCAGCCGATCGACGCCGTCCTGCACCAGCCGGTCCTTGAGCCGCTCGAGCTCCGCCCGCAGCTCCCCCAGGTCGGCCTCCATCCGTTCCAGTGAACGCCCCACCCCCGGATCGAGCGCAGACCGGGCCGCCGCCGGCGAGGTCCTCGGCCCGGCGGGAGCCACCGGTTCCGGGACCATGACCTCGGTGACCTTGAGCCGTCGCGGCTCGATGAGGAATGTCCATACCACAGCGCCGAGGAGCAGCACCACCAGCACCGCCTGGACCGACAGCGTCTCCCAGGTGGAGTAGATGCCGAGCGTGGGGAAGCGGATCTCGGGACTGAACGGCGTGAGCGAGACCACCCCGGCCCCCTGCAACTCCGCGATCCCCTTCCCGGCAAAGACGAACGCCATGTAATACAGGAAAGCACTGGTGATGGCGAAGAACGGCTTGAGCGGGATCCGGACGCCGAACCGGTTGATGGCGATGTAGATGATCGTGAGCCCGACGGCACCCACCACCATCCCGGCCACCACGGGGAAGACAGTGTTCCCGCTGCCGCCCGACAGGAACAGCGCCTTGTAGAACAGCACC
>DASYXP010000094.1:0-4112 GCA_035934835.1 Gemmatimonadales bacterium
GTCATCTGCGGATCCATCTGCGACATCTGCGTCATCTGCGGATCCATCTGCGTCATCTGCGGATTCTTCACCGCCGCAACTTCCTGACCCACGCCAACACCCCCGTCCAGAGCATGAGCAGCAGTCCGAGGGCCGCCACGACGTTGAGTGCGCCGGACCAGGGACCCGCCCAGGTGCCGGTGTGGAGTTGCTTTCCGACCCGCGACACGCCCGATTCCAGCGGCTGCACGGAGCCACCTCGGACCACGTAGCGCTCCTCGCCGTGATCGCCGCCGATCACCACGATCGCGCCGCCGGGGAACCGCTGCGCGCCGTTGAGGTGGGTCAGGTCCAGGGTCTTGGCCGCGGTGGTCAGGGCGGCGACGACCGAAGGCGGCGGGCCGGCGATCCTGCGCCCGAACGGCGCGTGGAGCTTCATCATCACCAGCGACACTGGCAGCAATGCAAGGAGCGGCCAGGCGAACCATCCGCTCCAGATGTGCCAGCCGAGCGCGTTCTTCCGGCCGCGGGAGGGTCGGGCCAGGATCGGCCCGAGCACGATGAGGACCACCATCGCGATCGAGGCGAGGGTCACGAGGAAGCCGAGTCCGCCCCAGAGGTCCTTGTGGATCCGTTCCACCTTGTCGAAGAAGTCGGGGGGCGTGAACGGGGGTGTGGCGATCTCCCGCCCGGTGGCGAGTTCCCACGTCCTCGGCGGTTGCTGCGGGCCGGTGAAGATGGTGATGGACTTGCGGTCATCCTGCACCAGGACGAAGTCGGCCGCGCCGCCGATGCTGTCGAGGAGCGAGACGACGCGGGCGGGGTCGACCGCGGCGGCAGCGGGGTGTTCATCTTCCGGCGCCCCGAGGATCGGGCGGAAGGCGAGGATGATCCCGGTGACGAGGATGACCACGATGACCGGGGCCATCGCGAGGGCGGCCCAGCGATGCAGCGCGGCGAGTCGGCGACGCAGACCAGGATTGAGCATCGGCTCGAAGGTCGAGGTGAGGGGTCGGTTCGACCGGCTTACGCAGCGGCACCACAAAAGTTTCACAATGAAACAGGTCGATTTGGATGGCGGGCCCTGTCACCAGCGCCCGCGCCCCTGCCCTGCAACGCTGGACGCGTTCAGGCGCTCGGGAGGCGGTACACCGGGTTATCTTTAGGACTTGCGGGCTCTCCGTCCGCGCCCGGTGGCCTGCGCGCGCTCCCACCGCCCCTGTCCCGCGCGTGCGAGCGTATTGCGATGCCCTCCAACAAGAATGAACAGCGCCGGATCATCCTCCGCGGCCGCCAGTTCCATTTCGTGTCCTACGACTCGACCCCCGCCAACGAGAAGCGGGGGGAGGTCGCCGTGCCGCCGATGTGGTACCTGATGAACGAGGGACACCGCCGGCCGGTGATGCCCCACGTGCCCGGCCAGGATCCGGTGACGCTCGAGCGCGCGCTCAGCCGCTGGGTGGACGAGCACATCTTCTCCCAGAACACGAGCGGCGCATGAGCGCTGTCCCCCACCCTTCAAGCCCGACAGGAAGTCCCTTGCCGTTCAGCGTCTTCAAGCTCCACCCCGATCTTCTCCGCGGCATCAAGGAGCTCGGCTTCACCCGCCCCACTCCGATCCAGTCCGACGCGATCCCGCCCGCCCTCGAGGGGCGCGACCTCCTGGCCTGCGCGATGACCGGCAGCGGCAAGACCGCCGCCTTCCTCCTCCCGATCCTGGACCGGCTGATGACCAAGCCGCGCCGGGTCACCCGGGCGCTGGTGCTGGCGCCGACCCGTGAACTCGCGGCCCAGATCGTCGAGGAGCTCAACGCGCTCGCGGTCCATACCCCGATCACCGCGGCCGCGGTCTTCGGCGGCGTTGGGATGGGGCCGCAGGAGCACGCCTTCCGGAGCGGCGTCGACGTCATCGTCGCCACGCCGGGACGGCTGCTCGACCACTTCCGGATGCCGTACGCCAAGCTCTCCGGCCTGGAACACCTGGTGCTCGACGAGGCCGACCGGATGCTCGACATGGGCTTCCTGCCCGACATCCGGAAGGTGCTGCGCCACCTGCCGGCCAAGCGGCAGACGCTCTTCTTCAGCGCCACGCTCCCGCCCGAGATCCAGGCGCTCTCGCGCGAGATGCTGAAGGACCCGGCGACGATCAACATCGAACGCCCCTCCGCGCCGGCCACGGGGATCACCCAGGCCGTGTACCCGGTGGGGCGGGAGCTCAAGTCGACCCTCCTCCTCGAGCTCCTCAAGCGCAAGGAAGTGGGCGACGCGCTCGTCTTCACCCGCACCAAGCACCGGGCCAACCGTCTGTCGGAGCAGCTGGTGAAGGCGGGGATCAAGGCAGAGCGGATCCACGGGAACCGCTCGCAGAGCCAGCGCACCGAGGCGCTCGCCGGGTTCAAGAGCGGCAGGTACCGGGTGCTGGTGGCCACCGACATCGCCGCCCGCGGCATCGACATCGAGGCGCTGCAGCACGTCATCAACTTCGACGTACCGGCGGTCCCCGAAGACTACATCCATCGCTCGGGCCGGACGGCGCGGGCCGAGCGGACCGGCTTCGCCTTCACCCTGGTCTCACCCGACGAGGAGGGCGACCTCAAGCGCATCGAGCGCGCCATCGGCAAGCGGCTCCCGCGGGTGACGATCCCCGACTTCGACTACTCGGCACGCCCGGCCGGCCAGCTCGAGGTGCCGCTGGCCCAGCGGATCGCCGCCATCAAGGCCCGGAAGGCCGACGAGCGGGCGCGCGCGAAGGCCAAGGCCGAGCGGCGCGGGCAGGCCCCCCAGGCCGGACGCGGGGGGCAGGGCGGACGGGGAGGTTACGGGGGCGCCCGGCCCACGGGCTCCAATCGGTCGGGCCCGGGACGGGGTCCCGGCGGCCCCCCCTCGCGCTGACGCGTGGCACGTCCGGCCCGATGGCCATAACTTGACCTGGACTGGTGGACGCAGGGAGCGACCCGGAGACGAAGGAGGCACCACGATGGGCAAGAAGGAAGACCAGTGGATCGAGAAGCTGGCCAAGAAGAACGCCGGCGTGGTCCGGCCCAGCGCGCAGGAACGCGCCGCGCAGTATGACCCCACGCTCCGCAAGCAGCCCGAGGAGCAGTCCTCGGAAACGAAGCGCCTGTTCAAGGAGATGAAAAAGCGGGAGTTCTAGCGAGTCGTGGGTCATGAGTCTTGAGTCGTGAGTTGTCAGTGAGGCTGCCGCGACGGCACACCTCGCAACTCCGACGGCTCGGCTCGCGCCGGAAGGCTCATGACTCGCGACTCTTGACCCACGATCCACGACCCTCGACCTGCGACCCCTTCCGGAGACCTCCGATGCCCTACCTCTTCCCGATCGGCCGCGTGCTGTTCGCCTCATTCTTCCTCAACAGCGCGTACGGGCACTTCAAGAACGTCGACATGATGGCCGGCTACAGCGCGAGCAAGGGTGTCCCCTTCCCCAAACTCGCGGTCCTCGGCACGGGGACGCTCCTCCTCCTCGGTGGCCTGGGCGTCGTCCTCGGCGTGCAGGTCCAGTGGGCCCTCCTGTGCCTGGTGGTCTTCCTGGTGCCGGTGACGTTCATGATGCACGCCTTCTGGAAGGTCACCGACCCCGGCGCACGGATGAGCGAGCGGATGAACTTCCTCCGGAACGTGGCGCTCCTCGGCGCGGTGCTGATGATGTACTTCCTCCCGACGCCCTGGCCGATGAGCCTCGGGCACTGAGCCGATGCGGACCCTGCCCCAACTGTTCCGCAACAACCAGGCGTGGGCCGCCCGTCAGGTGGCCCACGACCCGCATTACTTCGAGCGGCTCCGCGAGATCCAGCGCCCGCCGTACCTCTGGATCGGCTGCGCCGACAGCCGGGTGCCGGCCAACGAGATCGTGGGCCTCGCCCCGGGCGAGATCTTCGTCCACCGCAACGTGGCCAACGTCGTCCGGCCCGACGACCCCAATGCTCTCTCGGTCATCCAGTACGCGGTGGATGTGCTGGCGGTCAAGCACATCATCGTGACGGGCCACCACGGCTGCGGCGGGATCATCGCGGCGCTGGGGCCGCGGACGCCGGAGCCGCTCGAGACCTGGCTCATGCCCATCCGCGCAGTGCGCGACCGCCACGCCGACGAGCTGGCGCGGCTCGACCCCGCCG
>DASYXP010000127.1:0-7604 GCA_035934835.1 Gemmatimonadales bacterium
CGCGGCAATCCAGGGCCCGGCGACGGCACAGGATGCCGCGTGAACTGGCACGATCAGGACCCATCGATCACTCCGGCGGCCGGTGACATTGAACGGTACGCCCGGTGGCGGCGCACCGCAACCGGCGCCAGGCGCTGCACCTGCCCGATGCGAGACACTGGCGCCAGCTCACGACCCCCACTTCTCTCACCGTTCCATCCCCGAAGTCACCTGGCAGTTCACGCGGCCGTTCGCCTGCCCACGCCCTACGTCGAATACTCATCCAGCTGATCATACCCCACCAGCACTTCCCGCGGCTTGCTCCCGTCCGGCGGCCCCAGGATCCCCGCATAGTGCAGCTGGTCGATGATGCGGGCGGCGCGGCCGTACCCGATGCGCAGTTTCCGCTGCAGGAGCGACGTGCTCCCCCCCTGGTTCTGGATGCACGCCTCGGCGGCCTCACGGAAGAGCGGGTCGCGCTCCTCGTCCCCGCCCTCTCCCGGCCCGCCGCCTTCGGCCTCGGCCTCGAGCTTCCGCGTCTCGGCGATGATGTCATAATCCACCGGGCCCGCCGCGGCTGCCGCGTCGAGGGCATCCTTCCGGTGGGTGTACCAGTCCATGATCCGCTCGGTCTCCTCGGTCGAGATGTACGCGCCCTGGATCCGCATCGGCTCGTTCCGCCCCGGCGGGAGGAAGAGCATGTCGCCGTTGCCGAGGAGCGCCTCCGCCCCGTTCTGGTCGAGGATCGTCCGGCTGTCCACCTTCGACGCCACCCGGAACGCGATCCGGCTCGGGAAGTTGGCCTTGATGAGCCCGGTGATGACGTTCACCGACGGCCGCTGGGTGGCGAGGATCAGGTGGATGCCGATGGCGCGCGCCTTCTGCGCCAGCCGGGCGAGCGGCGTCTCCACCTCCCCCTGCACCGTCATCATCAGGTCGGCGAGCTCGTCGACCAGGATCACGATGAGCGGGAGCTTCCCCTCGGTGTACGTCTCCGGTTCCGGCGCCTCCGGCGCGGTGGTCTCCGCCTCGGCGCTGATGCTGCCCAGCGTCGCCTTGGGTCGGGGGATCGGCTTGAGGGGCTTCCCCTCCTCGACCTTCCGGTTGAAGTCGGCGACATTGCGGGCCCCGTTGGTCTGGAGCAGCACGTAGCGCCGCTCCATCTCGTTCACGGCCCACTTGAGCACGGTGGCGGCGTCGTTGTTGTTGGTGACGACCTTGTGCCGCAGGTGGGGGAGCGAGTTGTACATCGACAGCTCGACCATCTTCGGGTCCACCATCAGGAGCCGGAGGTCCTCCCGCCGCTGATAGTGGTAGATGAGGCTCGTGATGATGGCGTTGATGGCCACCGACTTGCCGGTGCCGGTGGCGCCCGCGATGAGGAGGTGGGGCATCTTGGCCAGGTCGGCAACGATGGCCCGCCCCTCGAGGTCGAGCCCGAGCGCGATCGGGAGCGTCCACCCCTCGGCGTCCCATTCGGGGCTCTCGAGGATCTGCCGCACCACCACCATCTCCGCCTTGGGGTTCGGCACCTCGACCCCGACCACGTCCTTCCCCGGCACCCGCGCGACCCGGATCGACCGCGCCTTCATCGCGAGCGCCAGGTCGTCGGCGAGCTGGACCAGTCGGTTGAGCTTGACCCCCGCCTCAAGCCGGGCGTAGAACTGCGTCACCACCGGCCCCGAGGTGTAGTCGGCGATGGTCGAGGGCACCTTGAAGGTGGTGAGCGCCTCCTGCAACCGCGCCTTCAGCTCCTCGAGCTGCCCCCGCTTGGCCGCCTCCCCGCTCGACGCCGGCGCCTCGTGCAGCAGCTCGGTGGTCCAGCGGTCGTTGGGGTCGAGCGGCTCGCCCGGCACCACCGGCTTGGGCTTGGGGAGCGGCTTCCGGGCCGGCTTCTTCTTCGCCACGCTCCGGGGAGCGGCGTTCCCCTGCCCTCCTTCTCCCTCTCCTTCTCCCTCTCCTTCTCCTTCTCCTTCTCTCTCGACCGGCAGCGGCCGGGGCTCGGGCACGCGCGCGACCGGCTGGAACTCGGGCTCCGCCGCGGCCCGGCGCTCGAGCCGCTGGAGCGGGTGCCAGCCGACGGTGAGGATGGTGAGCGCGGAGGTGAGCCCGAAGGCGACGAGCGCCGCGATCGGGCGCCCGAGGAGTGCGGTGAGCCCGTGGGCGAAGAACCCGGGGATGAGCCCCACCACCCGGGCGGAGAGCACCCAGTCGTGGAGCGGCGGGTCGAAGCTCGCGGGGCCCAGGTCGAGCAGCGTGCCGATGAAGAGCGGGATGAGGACCGCGAGCCCGCCCACCAGGAGGGCGGTGCGCTTCATGTCGAGGCGTTCGAACCACCCGAACCCCGCCGCGGCCACGCCCAGGCCGACCAGGGGGAACCCGATGGCGCCGGCGCCGAGGGCCTTCCAGAGGTTGGAACCGATGGCGGCGGGGAGGGTGCCGACGCCGGGGATGGGCAGGAGGGCGATGCCGAGCGAGAGGCCCAGCACCAGCGACGCGATGGCCCCGATGCGGCGGCGGGCGTCGTCGCTCACGCGGCGCCCCGCGGGATCATCACGCCTCGGGACGCAGGAGGTGCGACTCCCGCTCGAGGAACTTGGTGTCGACCCGTCCGGCGGCGAAGTCGGGGTGCCGGATGACGCGCGCCAGGAACGGGATGGTGGTGGTCACGCCCTCGATCACGAAGCTGTCGAGCGCCTGGCGCATCCGGGCCAGCGCCTCCTCGCGGTCGTTCCCGTGGGCGATGACCTTGGCCAGCAGCGAGTCGTAATACGGCGGCACGTGATACCCGGCATAGACGTGGCTGTCCACCCGGATCCCCGGCCCCCCCGGCGGATGGTACGCCGTGATGGCGCCGGGGCTCGGCTGGAAGTTCCGGTACGGGTCCTCGGCGTTGATGCGGCACTCGATGGCGTGGCCGCGGAGCCGGGTGCCCTCGCCCTTGAAGCTGATCGGCGCGCCGGCGGCCACCCGGATCTGCTCCTTGACCAGGTCGAAGCTCGTCACCATCTCGGTGACCGGGTGCTCCACCTGGATCCGGGTGTTCATCTCCATGAAGTAGAACGAGCCGTCGGTGTCGAGCAGGAACTCGATCGTGCCGGCGCCGACGTAGCCGATCCGGGAGGCCAGCTCGACCGCGGCCGCCCCCATCCGCTCGCGGAGCGCCTCGGTGAGCGCCGGGCTCGGCGCCTCCTCGATGAGCTTCTGGTGGCGCCGCTGGACCGAGCAGTCGCGCTCGCCCAGGTGGACCACGCGGCCGTGGGTGTCGCCCATGACCTGGATCTCGACGTGGCGCGGCCGCGCCAGGTACTTCTCGACGTACACGCTGCCGTTGCCGAAGGCGGAGAGCGCCTCGTTCTGCGCCAGGGTGAACGACTGCGCGAACCCCTCGGCGTCCTGCGCCACCCGCATCCCCTTCCCGCCCCCGCCGGCCGTCGCCTTGATGATGACCGGATAGCCGATCTCCGCCGCCACCGCGAGCGCCTCGTCGAGATCCTGGATGGTGCCCTTGGAACCCGGCACCGTCGGCACCCCCGCCTCCTGCGCCAGCTTCCGCGCAGTGGCCTTGTCGCCCATGGCGCGGATCTGGTCGCCCGAGGGGCCGATGAAGGTGATGTTCGACGCCTTGCAGGTGTCGGAGAACTCCGGGTTCTCGGCCAGGAAGCCGTAGCCCGGGTGGATGGCGTCGGCGCCGGTGATCTCGGCGGCGGCGATGATGCTCGGGATGCGGAGGTAGGACTGGCGCCCGGGGGGCGGGCCGATGCAGACGTCGTCGTCGGCGAAGCGCACGTGCAGCGACTCGCGGTCGGCCTCGGAGTACACGGCCACCGTCTCCACGCCGAGTTCCCGGCAGGCGCGGATGACGCGGAGGGCGATCTCCCCGCGATTGGCGATGAGGACTTTCTTGAACATCAGGGCGTGAGGTCCTGGGTCAACCCGGACTTGCCGCCGCCCGAATCGGCGAAGGTGCGGTCCGACGCCCACCCGATCCCCGATGCCCGGAGCGCGAACTCGCTCGGGTTGCTGGCGTAGAACAGGGCGCTCTCGTAGGAGACGTCGCCGTTGTGGTACCACTTCATCAGCGACTGGTCGAACGACTGCATCCCGTAGGACACCCCTCCCTCGGCGATGAGGTCGGGGATGTTGAGCGCCTTGTCGAGGTCGCGGATGTTGTCGGCCACGGCGGCGGTGTTGATGAGCACCTCGCACATCGGCACCCGGCCGCTCCCGTCCTTCTTGGGCACCAGCCGCAGGCACACCACCGCCGCGAGCGCGGTGGAGAGGAGGCTCCGCACCTCGGCGTGCTCGTGCGGCGGGTAGAACGAGATGATCCGGTTGATCGTCTGGGTGGCGTCGGTCGTGTGCAGCGTCGAGAAGACGAGGTGCCCGGTGTCCGCCGCCTTGAGCGCGGTGTCGAGCGTCTCCTTGTCCCGGATCTCGCCGATCAGGATGACGTCGGGGTCCTGCCGCAGCACCGACTTGAGCGCGCTCTGGAAGGAGAGCGTGTCGGTCCCCACCTCGCGCTGCGAGATGTTGGACATCTGGTCGCGGTGCAGGAACTCGATCGGGTCCTCGATGGTGATGATGTTGACCCGGTCGGTGGTGTTGATGCGGTTGATCATCGCCGCGAGCGCGGTCGACTTGCCGGAGCCCGTCACCCCGGTGACGAGCACCATCCCCCGCGGCTTGCCGGCGATCTCGTCGAGCACCTCGGGGAGCAGCAGCTCCTTGACCGTCTTGACCTCGTACGGGATGGCCCGGAAGGCGAAGGCCAGCGTGCCGCGCTGCTGGTAGACGTTGGTCCGGAACCGGCCCACGCCGGGGACGCCGATGGCGAAGTCCGCCTCCTTCCGCTCGGCGAACTCCTTGACCTGGCGCGGCGTCATGATCTGCTCCGCCAGGGTCTTCAGGTCCTCCGGCTTGAGCGGTGGCATCTCCAGCGGGGTGAGCTCGCCGTTCAGCCGGATCGTCGGCGGGCGCCCGACCTTGAGGAGCAGGTCGGACCCGTTCTTCTGCACCATCTGGGTGATGGCGCCCTTGAAGTTGAACGACGGCCCCGCGGCCGCGCCCCCGGGGGCCGCCGCCGGCCTGGCCGCGGGCGCGTCAGCCATTCGGGTCCACCCGGTAGAGGACCTGGCCGAACTCGACGGGCTGGGCGTCCTCCACGCACACTTCCCTGATGACGCCGCCCACCTCGGCCTCGATCTCGTTCATGATCTTCATCGCCTCGATGATGCACACGGTCTGCCCCGGGCTCACCCGGGTGCCGACCTTGGCGTACGCCTCCGCCCCGGGCTCCGGCGCCTTGTAGAACGTGCCCACCATCGGCGACTTGATCTCCTTGAGGTTGGCCGCCGGCGCCGCCGGCTTCTCCGCCGCTGGCACCGCCGCCGACGCCGGCGAATGCGGCGCATGGCCAGGCGCGTGGAGGGCGGGCGCCGCCATCGGCATCGGCGCGGCCGCGTGCATCATCACGCCGCCCGACCCGAACCGGGTGATGACGAACCCGCGGCCGAACCACCCGCGCACCTCGATCGACCCGACCTCGGGCGTTTCGCGCAGCAGGCGCGTCAGCCGCTCGATCTCGGAAATGTCCAAAGCCCCTCCTTGAGGGCGTTCCGTCGCGTTCCCTTACAGCTCGATGAGCGAAGTCCGGCCATCCGACAGGCACCGCGGACCATCCGGC
Source organism: Gemmatimonadales bacterium (assembly GCA_035934835.1). Lineage (GTDB taxonomy): Bacteria > Gemmatimonadota > Gemmatimonadetes > Gemmatimonadales > GWC2-71-9 > CAMLHU01. Next base: position 5,666 of record DASYXP010000127.1, read on the forward strand.
GCCAGCAACACGTCGTCCTCCAGTCGCACCCCACCCCAACCGGGAAGATAGATGCCCGGCTCGATCGTGACCACCGCGCCCTCCGGCAGCACCGCCTCCGCGGTGGGGCTCAACCGCGGCGCCTCGTGCACCTCGAGCCCCACTCCGTGCCCCAGCGAATGCCCGAAGGCCTCGCCATATCCCCGCTGGGCAATGAGGTCCCGCGCCAGCGCATCGGCCTCCCGCCCGCTCATCCCGGCTCGGACCCCCTCCCGCGCCCGCCGCTGCGCCACTTCCACCACGTCATACACGGCGCGCTGCCGGCTGTCGGCCTTGCCCATCACCACGGTCCGCGTCAGGTCGGAACAGTACCCGTCCACCTGGGCCCCGAAGTCGATGAGGAGCCACTCCCCCGCGCCGATCGTCCGCCCGGTGCTCCGCGCGTGGGGGAGCGCCGCGCGGGGCCCCGATGCGACGATGGTGGGGAACGGGTGCCATTCGCTGCCCCGCACCCGGAGCGCCGCCTCGAGCCGCGCCGCCACGGCCAGCTCGCTCTCCCCCACCCGCACGCCCGGCAGCACCTCGGCGAGCGCCTCCTGCGCCAACGCCGCCGCCGCAACGATGGCGGCCACCTCGCCCGGCGATTTCCGGGTGCGGAGCCGCTCGACCAGCCCGCTGGTGGGCACGAGGCGGCGCCCCTCGCCGAGCCGCTCGGCGTCCCGCACCGTCGCGACGTGCGCTTCGAAGCCCACCCCGTCGGCCGAGCCGAGCACGCGCCGCACGCGGTCCCAGATGTTGACCGGCTCGATATCCACCTGCGCGGTGGGCCCGACCTCCTGGGGCGCCTGCCCGGCGTAGCGGAAGTCGGTGACCAGCACCACGCCGGCCGGCCGCACCACCAGGAGCCCCGCCGATCCGGTGAACCCCGAGAGGTACCGGATGTTCGGCGGATGCTGCACCACCAGCGCCGTCAGCCCCTCCGCCTCCAGGGCCTCGAGCAGCGCCTGCTGGCGGGCTTCGCGAAGGTCAGCGCTCACGGAGGCGGTCGACCAGCGCCCGCAGCGCCAGCACGTATCCCGCCGGCCCGAACCCGCAGATGAACCCGACCGCCCGGTCCGCCAGCACCGACCCGCGCCGCTCCGGCTCCCGCGCGAACAGGTTCGACAGGTGCACCTCCACGTACGGGATGCCGACGCCGAGGAGCGCATCGCGGACGGCGAGGTTGCCGTGGGTCCACGCCGCGGCGTTCACCACCACCCCGTCGGCGCGCCCCCGCAGGGCGTGCACCTGCTCGACGAACGCTCCCTCGTGGTTCGACTGGAACCACTCCACCTCCACGCCGAGCCCCTGCGCCTCGGCACGGACCAGTGCCTCGATCTCCGACAGCGTGGCGCGGCCGTAGACCTCCGGCTCCCGCACGCCCAGCAGGTCGAGGTTGGGTCCGTTGAGGACGGCGATGCGCATCACTTCTTCAGGTTCTTCAACCAGTCCTGGAACTGGCCCAGGTCGTCGTCATCGGGTTGCGCGTGACGGATGGTCCGGGGCCGCGGCGTCGCGGGCTCGCCACCGGCGCCGCCGCTCCCGCCGAAGAAGTCGTCGAACGATCCGGCGGCGGGTGCCTCGGCGGGCTGGGCCGCCGGCTCGTCGCCGAAGATCGCGCCGAGGGAGAGGGCGTCGGCGGCCGGGCGGGTGGGAGTGCCGGCCGGAGGTGCCGTGGGCTCGACCGCCGCCATCGGCTCGACCGCCGGCGCAGAGGCGGGCGGCGGGGCGGCCTCCGCGACCGGGAGCGCCACGTCGGGGAGCCGCGCGGCGAGGATCGACTGCAACCAGGGGCCGACGGCCACGCCGCCGGTCTCGGCGGCAAGCCACGCCGTGGCGCCGGTGGGAGCGGAGGAGCCCTCCAGTTCCTGCACCTTGCCGGCGAGCCGGCCATCGCCTGGGGAGCGCTGGAGCAGTTGGC
>DASYXP010000131.1:0-1926 GCA_035934835.1 Gemmatimonadales bacterium
ATCAGCTCGGCGGCGGCCCGGTTGGACAGGTGCCCGCCGCCCCCTGAGATCCGCTGGCGCACTGCCGCGGGGTACTCGCTGGTGCGGAGCAGGACCTCGTCGTGGTTGGCCTCGATGACGAGCACCGAGAGCTCGCGGAGCAGGTAGCGCACGGCGGCGGTGGGCCGGCCCAGGTCGTGGGCCAGCCCCACGCGATGGCCGGATGGTCCCCACACCGCGAGCGCCATCGGTTCGGCGGCGTCGTGGTTGGTGGCCGCAGCCGCGATCCGGAACCCGGCGACGTCGGCGGGCTCCCCGGCCCGGAGCGGGATGTGCGCCAGGCCCTCGGCCCCCCGGAGCGCGGCCCAGGTGCCGGGGGAGGCCACGACCGGGACACCCAACCGACGCGCGAGCTGCACCGCGCCGCTGGCGTGATCGCCGTGCTCGTGGGTCACCGCGATGGCGCACACCTGCTCGAGCGGCACGCCGGCGAGCTCGGCCCGCCGGCCGACCTCGCGCGCGCTGAAGCCGGCATCGAGGAGGAGCGCGGCCCCATCCTCCTCGAGGATGAAGCAGTTGCCTTTGGAACCCGAGCCGAGGCTGTGGAGGGTGGTCACGGGATGGTCACCCTACGCTGTCACCCTCCGGTACATCGCCTCCAGCGCCGCCCGGCGCCCGGCGGTGAACTCGACCTCGCGCCGCGGCATCACCCGCTCCGCCACCGTGAGGAACCCCGCCTCGGTGGTGCGCACCTTCCCGGCGCTCCCCCAGCTCATCGGCGCCACCCACTTGGGCGGGACGCCATCACCGAAGACGTTGGCGCCGGCGCCGACCACGCTGCCAGTGGAGAACATCGTGCCGATCGCGGTCTTCGCGTGGTCGCCGAGGAGGGTGCCGAGGAACTGGCGGCCGGTGTCGACCTTGCCGCCGGGGAGGTCGAGCCGCACCTCGCCGTAGGTGTTCTTGAGGTTGGAGGTCGTGGTCCCGGCACCCAGGTTGACCCAGTGGCCCAGCACCGAGTGGCCCACGAAGCCGTCGTGCGCCTTGTTGGCGTAGCCCAGGAAGACGCTGGTGCTCACCTCGCCGCGGACCACCGACCGGGGCCCGAGCACCGAATGCCGGATGAACCCGCCCAGCACCCGCGCGCCGGGCCCGATGAAGCACGGGCCCTCGATCCGGGTGCCGCTCCGCACCTCGGCGCCCGCCTCGACCACGATGGGCCCGTGCCGGACATCGAACACCACGCCGGGCTCGATCTCCGCGTCGAGCGTCACGAGGTCGCTCGGGTCGCCCAGGATCATCACGTGATCGGGGGTCGTCGGGTTGTGCTGCGCCACGGCGTCGGTGCAGTCGGCCACGAGGAAGTGCTCGAGCGCGGTCACGATGTCCCAGGCGCCGTGCAGGAGGAGCCCGTCGATCTCGGCGGCGGGGCCGTCCTCGTTCGGCCCGGCCCACCGGGTGCCCGCGGGGACGATCCACGCCACCGTGGCGCCGTCGTGCACCAGGCGCCGGGTGTCGTCGCTCAGGTCCGGCGGGGTGCCGCTCGGCGCGAACCAGCTGGCGGCAATGACCGCCGGGCCCTCGACCGGGCCCACCGCCCGCACCGGGGGCTCGTCGAACTCGTGGAAACCCAGGACGTGGTCACCGATGATCCCGGCGGCCTCGCTCTCGAGCGCGCCCTCCCACCGCTCCCGGATGCGCCAGGCGCCGGCGCGCAGTTCGCACACGGGACGGACCCCCGCGAACGGGAGCCACGCCGGGGCGGGGGAGGCGGGTTCGAGGAGGTAGAGAGGCGGCATATGGGTCCGGTAGGGGTGGGCAGCTATCAGTTGTCAGTTGTCAGTCAACAGTCCGAGGCCGGTCAAATTGTTTCAACGACGCCCTCACGGGCACGGAGTCGCTGATAGCCGATAGCTGATGGCTGATAGCTACTTCACATCCAGCACG
>DASYXP010000135.1:0-3815 GCA_035934835.1 Gemmatimonadales bacterium
CGCCGGCCGCCGAACCGGGGAAACGCCATCCGCGCCCCCGCGCTCGATGGCGGCGTGAGGGTGATCAACCGGGTGAGCTCCACCGGAAAGCGTCCCGGGCGCCGGATCGAGACCGCGATCAGGGCGAGCAGGACACCGTGCACGGCGACGCTCGCCAGGAGCGCGCGCCACCGCCGGCCGGCGGGCCGGTCCTCGCCCTCAGGCGCGAACAGCCGCACCGGCCGGTCCCGCCTGGATGGCGCGGAGCACCCCGCCCAGCCGCCCGATCCCCTCCACCAGGCGCTCGCTCCCGACCGTGAGCGCGATGCGGAAGAACCCCTCCCCCGCCGGGCCGAAGCCGCTCCCCGGCAGCGTCACGACGCCGGTCTCCTCCAGCACGCGGCGGGTGAACTCCGCCGACTTGATCCCCTTCGGCAGCGGCACCCAGAGGTACATCGCCCCTTTCGGGGTCTCGACCGAGAATCCGCCGGCCCGGAGCGCCGCCAGTGCGCCATCCCGGCGCCGGGTGAGTTCCGCGACGAATGGCCGGACGAATTCCTCGCTCCGATCGAGGGCGACGATCCCGGCCTTCTGCACCGCAAGCCAGGGGCCGGTGTCGGTGTAGCTCTTGACCCGCGTGAGGATGGCCACGAGTTCCTTCCGCCCCACCGCCATCCCGCAGCGCCAGCCGGTCATCGAATAGCTCTTCGACAGCGACAGGAACTCGACGGCCACGTCCCGCGCCCCGGGCACCTGGAAGATGCTCGGCGCCACGTAGCCGTCGAAGGTGACGTCCGCATACGGGTTGTCGTAGGCGATGAGGATGTCGTACTTCTTGCAGATGGCGACGGTCTTCTCGAGGTACTCCATCGAGGCGGTCGCGGCCGTCGGGTTGTTCGGGTAGTTGAGGTACACCAGCTTCGTCTTCCGGAGTGTCGCCTCGGGGATCGCATCCCAGTCGAGGAGGAAGCCCTTCTCGCGCCGGAGCCCGCAGATGAGCGGCTCCGCTCCCGAGAGGAGCGCCCCGCCGATGTATGCCTGGTACCCCGGCTCCGGCACCAGCACCACGTCCCCCGGCGAGGCCACGCCGAACGCCAGGTGGGCCAGCCCCTCCTTCGACCCGATGAGCGGGAGCGTCTCGGTGAGCGCGTCGAAGCGCTGGCCGAACCTCCGCTCCACGAACCGCGCGATGGCCTGGCGGAACTCTGGAAGGCCCTGCTGGAAGCCGTACTTGTGGTACTTGAGCTCGTCGAGCGCGGCCACCAGCGCGTCGGTGATCGGGCGGGGCGGCATCAGGTCGGCGTCGCCGGCGCCCATGTCGATCACGTCGACGCCCTGCTCCAGCAGGCGGCGCTTGATCGACGGGATCTCGGCGAGGGGATATCCGGGGAGGGCGTTGACGCGCGCGTTCGGCTGGATCGGCATATGACGTTCGTCGTTGATCGTGGAACTGCGTGATGCGGGTCGCGGACTGCGTGGAGCCCCAAGGTCCGGGCGCTTCGGGCTTAGCGCTTAGGGCCTTCCAAGCTCGAAATTCTTAGCCCTGAGCTCTCCCCTCCACCCCGTGCCGGGCGAAGAAATCCTCGCACTTGGTGCGCACTTCCCGCCAGGGCCCGACCACCCGCTCGGCGCGCGGAAGGCCGTTGAGCACCTGTCGCCCGTAGCGCTTGCGGACCACCCGCGGATCGAGGAGCACCACCACGCCCGCGTCGTGGCTCGAGCGGATGAGGCGGCCGAACCCCTGCTTGAGCTTGAGCGCGGCGTGGGGGAGCAGGTACCCGCTGAAGCCGTCCTCCCCCTGCTCCGCCAGGCGCTCCAGGCGCGCCGCGGTGAGCGGTTCGCCCGGCACCTTGAAAGGTAGCTTGGTGAGCACCAGCGCACGGAGGGCACGGCCGGGCACGTCCACCCCTTCCCAGAACGAGTCGGTGCCGAGGAGGATGGCGTTGCCGAGGTCGCGGAAGCGCTGGAGGAGCGCATCACGCGAGGCCTCCCCCTGCACCAGGAGGGGCCACCGCTCCCCCAGCACCAGCCGGAGCCGCGCCGCCTGGTCCTTGAGGCTCGCGTGGCTGGTGAAGAGTACGAACATCCCGCCATCGGAGGCGTGCGCCAGGTCGCGCACCACGTCAGTGACGGCCGCGGCGTGGGCCGAGGGATCCTCCCGCGGGTCGGGCATGTCCTCGGGGATCCCGAAGAGGCACTGGTTCGGGAAGTCGAACGGCGAGGGGAGGATCTCGCGCACCGTGACGGGGGACGTCTCGCCGGCCAGGCCGAGCCGCCGTTCAAGGAAGTCGAACTCGCCGCCGGCCGCGAGCGTGGCGCTGGTGAGGACGGTGGTCTGGAGCTTGTCGAAGAGGAGCTCCCGGAGCACCGGCGCCAGGTCGAGCGGCACCGAGGCGAGCGTCACCTCCTGCCCCTTCCGCCCGGCGCGTTCCATCCACCGGACGCGCGCCTCGCCCCCGGCGGCCGGCCGGAGCGACACGTTGAGCCCGTCGGACACCGCTTCCAGGCGGCGCGCAACCGCCCGGCACTCGTTGAGGAGCTGGTCGCGGCGCTCGCTCGCCGGCGCCTCGTGCAGCCGGTCGGCGATGGTGGCGAGGTCCTCGCGGATCCGCCGGAACGACCCGAGCGCCCGATCGAGCTCGTCGCCGAGGCCGTCGGTCCAGGTCGCGTCCTTGGTGAACTCGTCGGTGAGCCGCAGCACGCCACCCGATTCCCCGTCCAGCCGGGCGTGCAGCCGCAGGAACAGGGCGTCCGCGGTGCGGCGCGCCTCGCCCGCCGCGGGCAGGAGGCGCTGGCGCAGGAGGTCGAGGCTCGCCTGGCTCAGGAGGTCGTCGTTGCGAGACAGCTCCTGTCCCAGCGCCGGCAGGAGACCCCGGCCGTTCCGCTCCAGGCGCGCCAGGAGCCGGCGCGTGCCCCGGCTCGACACCTGCGCGCCGAGGTGGGCCGCAGCCACGTCCTCCAGGTGGTGGCCCTCGTCGAGCACCAGCCGCTGGTAGGGCGGCAGCACCGCCGCGTCCTTCCAGTTGTTCGCCGCCTGGCGCACCGACAGGTCGGCGGCGAGGAGGTGGTGGTTCACCACGACGACGTCGGCCTCGGCGGCGCGGCGGCGCGCGCCGAACAGGAAGCAGCGGTCGAAGTGCGGGCACTCGAGCCGGGGGCAGAGGTCGGCCTCGGCGCTCACTTCATCCCACACTTCGTGCGTCGGCGGCACCGGAAGGTCGCTGAGCGAGCCATCGGCGGTGGTGGCCGCCCAGGCCGTCAGGCGGACCAGTTCCTGGTGCTTGTCGGGCTCGAGCAGGGATCCCTGTGCCTGCCCCGCCTGCTGCAGCCGGAGGAGGCAGAGGTAGTTGCGCCATCCCTTGAGGAGTGCAAAGCGCGGCTCCCGCTCCCCCTCCCGCAGCGCCTCGCGCAGGAGCGGCAGGTCCTTGGCGACGAGCTGCTCCTGGAGATTGATGGTGTTGGTGCTCACCACCGTGCGCTCCCCGTTCACGAAGGCCCAGCGGATGGCCGGCACCAGGTAGGCGAACGACTTCCCCACTCCCGTCCCCGCCTCGAGGAGAAGCACTCCGCCGTCGTTATACCCGTCGGCGATGTGCGCGGTCATGTCCCGCTGGCTCGGCCGGTCCTCGTAGCGCCCCATCGCCGCGGCCACCGGGCCGTGTTCGCCGAGGAGCGCCGCCGTGTCGAGCGCGTCGATGGGCAAGAGGCGCCGGGCGCGCGGCACCTCGACGACCACGTAGATCTCCGTGGCGTCGTTGTTCACGATCCCGAACCCCACGCCAGCGTCGTGGAGCCGCGCCGCCACGTTGAGGTCGGCCGTCGACGGCTCCAGCACC
>DASYXP010000166.1:0-2832 GCA_035934835.1 Gemmatimonadales bacterium
TGGCCGGTGCAGAGCCTGCCGGTGGCCGACCTGCAGCGCAGCGGCTTCGTGCAGGAGACCGACCCGCTGGCGGGGCCGATCTGGTACGGCCCCGACGCCCACGTCATCTTCTCCGATTTCTTCCTGGGCCAGCACTGCTTCGTGATCGGGAAGGCCCAGCCGAACGATTCCAGTCTGGTGCGGCTCGAGTTCCGGATCGTCAAGGGGCGGAAGCTTGCCGACATCAACGGCACGCTCTGGATCGACCGCAAGACCCTTGAGCTCGATCACCTCGACTTCCGCTTTTCGCCGCTCCCCGACTGGGTGCCGCGGGACGCGGTGGCGGGCGGGCGGCTCGACTTCCTCCGGCTGCCGAACGGGATCTGGATCATCCGCCGCTGGGCGATGCGCGTGCCGGTGGCGCAGCGTACCGAAGGCACCGGGGTGTACTCGCTCTTCGGATATCACGAAGAGGGGGGCGAGGTAGTGAAAGTGACGGGGCGGGGGAGTGAGGTGGTGTATGGGAGGTAGCTATCAGCTATCAGCTATCAGCGGTGATGGATAAGATCGGGATGTCCAGAAGTTTCATGCCGTTCGTTGGGCCCGCGTTATTTGGGAACCTGGTGGGCGAATCGGGTTGGCGAAGTGGCGCTGTGATCGATATGGTCGTCCATCCCGGCTCGAGGATGGCGCGGTGGGCGACTACAAGCGGCTCATGGTGTGGCGGGCGGCGCACGCGATGGTGAAAGACGTGTACCAGGTGTCGGTGTCGTGCCCGTCCGCAGAGCGATGGCGCCTCACCGATCAGGTGTGTCGGGCCGCGGCATCCGTGCCGGCCAATATCGCCGAGGGCGCCGGCCGGAACACGGACGGCGAGTTCGCGTGATTCCTCGGGATCGCGCTCGGCTCAGCGAACGAGACTGAATACCACCTCCTGCTTGCGAAGGACCTCGGCTATCTCGCGCCGAGCGCTGCGGCGCCGTTGGAAGGACAATGGAGCGACATCAAGCGCATGCTGGCCGGATTGATCTCCACGGTCACCACCAAGGGTCGCCGCCGATCTTCCATTGCGCCCACCCGTGGTGCCCGTACCTTCCGCGCTGATAGCTGATAGCTGATAGCTGATAGCTGATAGCTGATAGCTGATAGCTGATAGCTTTCCCTCCGTGCACCTCTACCTCCACGTCCCCTTCTGCGCCCGGCGCTGTTCGTATTGCGATTTCGCGATCGCGGTGCGGAAGCGCATCCCGTCGCGGGCGTACGCGGACGCGGTGCTGCTCGAGTGGCAACAGTGGAACAGACGCTCGGACGCTCATGATATGACGGGGCCGGCGGTCGACACGCTCTACTTCGGCGGCGGGACGCCATCGTTGCTCGAGCCGGACGAGCTCGCGCGGATCGTCGAGGGACTCACCTCCCGCCACCCGCTGGCGCCGGGCGCGGAGGTGACGCTCGAAGCGAATCCCGACGATGTCACCCCGGCGCGCGCGGCGGCGTGGCGCCGCGCCGGCATCGGTCGCGTCTCCCTCGGCGTCCAGTCGTTCGACCCGGCGGTGCTCACCTGGATGCACCGGACCCACCGGGCCGAGCAGGTGGCGCCGGCCGTCGAGGCGCTGCGGGGGGCCGGGATCGGGCAGGTGTCGCTCGACCTGATCTTCGCGATGCCGGCGGAAGTCCCGCGCGACTGGGCCCGCGACCTGGAGCAGGCGCTGGCACTCGCGCCCGATCACCTCTCGCTCTACGGCCTCACGGTCGAGGACCACACGCCGCTGGCGCGCTGGGTGTCCCGCCGCCAGGTGCGCGCCGCCGAAGACGACCGCTACGCCGCCGAGTTCCTCGCGGCCCATTCAGCGTTGAGCGGCGCCGGGTTCGAGCACTATGAGGTGTCGAACTACGCCCTCCCGGGGCGGCGCGCCCGCCACAACTCTGCGTATTGGCGCCGCGCCACCTACATCGGCCTCGGCCCATCAGCCCACAGCGCGTTCGAGCGGGAGCGACGGTGGAACGTGCGGGAGTGGGCCGAGTATGAGCGCGCGCTCACCGCCGGGGAGTCGGTCGTCGGTGGGCGGGAGGTGCTCGATGACGCGGCGCTGCGGCTCGAGGAGATCTATCTCGGGTTGCGCACGGCCGATGGGCTTCCGGCGGATCGGCTCCCCGCGCCGGTGGTGGCGAGCTGGGTGGATGCCGGGTGGGCCCTCTCCACGTCTCCTACGACCAGAGAGGGCGAGCCGCCGCGCTCTTCCTCACCCCCCGGCCCCCTCTCCACGTTCGTGGAGAGGGGGAGCAGCTCCCGGATCAGGCTGACGGCAGAGGGGTGGCTCCGGCTGGACGCGCTTGTCGCGATGGTGTCGTGACCTCCCACCCCTCTCCACGAACGTGGAGAGGGGCAGGGGTGAGGATGAGCGGTGTCACCCGCTTACATTTCCCCCCATGCCGTCCCCCACTGACCAGCTCTCCGACCGCGAGGTCCGGGTCCTCGAAGCGGTCATCCAGACCTACATCGAGACCGCGGAGCCCGCCGGCAGCCAGACGATCGCCAAGCGCTTCGGGCTCGGCGTCTCCTCGGCCACGATCCGCAGCACCATGAGCGACCTGGAAGAGAAGGGGTTCCTCTTCCACCCGCACACGAGCGCCGGCCGGATCCCGACCGACCGCGCGTACCGCCTCTACGTCGACCACCTGATGCACCCCGCACCGGTGCAGCCCGGCATCCGGTCCGCGCTGGAGCAGGAGCTCCCCGCCCGCTCAGCGGTCGATGGGCTCCTCCGCCGCGCCGCCGAGGTGCTGAGCGTCCTGACCGAGGAACTCGGCGTCGCCGCGGCGCCGGCGGTGGAGAGCGCGGTGCTGGAGCGG
>DASYXP010000206.1:0-2907 GCA_035934835.1 Gemmatimonadales bacterium
CTGGTTCACCCGCAAGATCCCGCTCCAGATCCCCTTCATCTCCGCCGCGATGGACACCGTCACCGAGGCCGAGATGGCCATCGCCATGGCGCGGGCAGGCGGGATCGGCGTCATCCACAAGAACATGACCGTGGAGCGCCAGGCCGCCGAGGTCGACCGGGTCAAGCGCTCCGAGAGCGGGATGATCCTCAACCCGATCACGCTCGGTCCCGACCGGCCGCTCCGCGAGGCGGCCCAGCTGATGAGCCGGTTCCGGATCAGCGGCGTGCCGATCGTGGACGGGCAGGGGCGGCTCATCGGCATCGTGACCAACCGCGACCTCCAGTTCGAGCGGAACCTGGATCAGCCGATCGCGGATGCGATGACCAAGGACAAGCTGGTGACGGCGCCGGTCGGCACCGGGCTCGACGCGGCGGAGCGGATCCTGGCCCGGCACCGGATCGAGAAGCTCCCGGTGGTCGACGAGGCCGGCGTCCTCAAGGGCCTCATCACGGTCAAGGACATCTTCACGCGGCGGCAGCACCCCAACTCGAACAAGGACCAGCACGGCCGGCTCCGGGTGGCGGCTGCGGTCGGCGGCTCGCCGGCGGCGGTGGACCGGGCCCGCGCGCTCCTCGACGCCGGGGTCGACGCGCTGGTGGTCGATTCCGCGCACGGCCACAGCGAGGGGGTCCTCAGGACCGTCGACGCGCTCCGGCAGAAGTTCCCCGACGCGCAGATCGTGGCGGGCAACGTGGCCACCGAGGCGGGCGCCCGTGAGCTCGTGCGGCGCGGGGTGGACGCGGTCAAGGTGGGGGTGGGGCCGGGCAGCATCTGCACCACCCGGGTGGTCACGGGCGTCGGGATGCCCCAGGTGACCGCGGTGATGGACGGCGTGCGGGGCGCGGGGGACGTGCCGGTCATCGCCGACGGCGGGATCAAGTACTCGGGCGACGCGGTGAAGGCCCTCGCGGCCGGGGCCTGCTCGGTGATGATGGGCGCGATGCTCGCCGGCACCGAGGAGAGCCCCGGCGAGTCGGTGCTGGCCGAGGGGCGCCGCTATAAGATGATCCGCGGGATGGGGAGCATGTCGGCGATGCAGGACGGCTCCGCGGACCGCTATTTCCAGGAGGGGGAGATGGCCCCTTCCAAGTTCGTGCCCGAGGGGATCGAAGGCCGGGTCCCCTACAAGGGCCCGGTGGGCGACGTGCTCTTCCAGATGGTCGGCGGCCTCCGGAGCGGGATGGGATACTGCGGGGTCGGCGACGTCGAGGCGTTGCGCACGCAGGTCGAGTTCGTTCAAATTACCACCGCCGGGCTCCGCGAGAGCCACCCGCACGACGTCACCATCACCCGGGAAGCCCCGAACTACAGCGCGTGATCCAGGCGTCCGCCGGATCCCGGCGGGCCCCCCGGCCATGTGATCGACTCCCCCCAGGTCGAGGTACCGCATGAGCGAACCCGAAGTGAAGGGCGCGCCCCTCCCCGCGCACGGCGCCGGCCTCTGGCGCCGCAAGAGCATCTCGGAACTCCAGGTCGAGGCCGAGACCGACCACAGCCTCAAGCGCGCCCTCGGCGCGGTCAACCTCACCGCGCTCGGCATCGGCGCCATCATCGGCACCGGCATCTTCGTCCTCACCGGCACCGTGGCCGCCATCAACTCGGGCCCGGCGGTGGTGCTGTCGTTCGTGCTGGCCGGCGTCGCGTCGATCTTCGCGGCGCTCTGCTACTCCGAGTTCGCGTCGCTCGTCCCGATGGCGGGGAGCGCCTACACCTACGGCTACGCCACCCTCGGCGAGCTCATCGCCTGGATCATCGGCTGGGACCTGGTGCTCGAGTATGCGCTCGGCGCCGTGACCGTGGCCATCGGCTGGTCGGGGTACGTGGTGTCGTTCCTCGACGGCATCGGGATCCACATCCCGGCGGCCCTCACCGCGGCGCGGGGCCAGATCGTCACGCTCCCGGACGGCTCGACCGTCACCGCCATCTTCAACCTGCCGGCGGTGCTGATCATCGCCATCGTGACCACGCTCCTGGTGGTGGGCATCAAGGAGTCGGCCACGGTCAACAACGCCATCGTGGTCATCAAGGTGGCGGTGGTGCTCCTCTTCATCGTGCTGGCGGCCAAGGCCATCAACCCCGCCAACTGGCACCCGTTCATCCCGCCCAACACCGGGGTCCGGGAGCAGTTCGGATGGACCGGCGTGATGGCGGGCGCGGGGGTCGTGTTCTTCGCCTACATCGGGTTCGACGCCGTGAGCACCGCGGCGCAGGAGGCCAAGAACCCCCAGCGCGACATGCCGATCGCCATCATCGGCTCGCTCCTCATCTGCACCATCCTTTACATCGTGGTCTCCGGCATCGCCACCGGCGTGATGCCCTACCAGCAGCTCAACGTCCCCGATCCGATCGCGGTCGTGGCCGACCGGGCCGGCCTCGGCTGGATCTCGGGCCTCATCAAGCTCGGCGCCATCGCCGGCCTGTCGTCGGTCATCCTGGTGATGCTCCTGGGCCAGTCCCGCGTGTTCTGGACGATGTCGAAGGACGGGCTCCTCCCGCCCTTCGTGGCCAAGGTGCACCCCAGGTTCCACACGCCGTGGATCACGTCGATCGTCACCGGCGTCGGCGTCGCCATCTTCTCGGCGATCCTCACCGTCCGTGAGGCGGGGAGCCTGGTGTCGATCGGCACCCTGCTCGCGTTCGTGATCGTGTCCATCGGCATCCTGGTGCTCCGCGTCCGCGAGCCCGGCCTCCCGCGCCCCTTCAAGGCGCCGGTGGTCTGGTTCACCGCGCCGATGGGCGCGCTCTCGGCGCTCTACCTGATGATCTCGCTCGAACGGCGCACCTGGGAGCGGCTCATCATCTGGTTCGTCCTCGGCATGTTCGTCTACTTCCTGTACAGCCGACAGCACTCGAAGCTCCGAAGCC
>DASYXP010000186.1:0-3756 GCA_035934835.1 Gemmatimonadales bacterium
ACGTGCGACACCGCGGCCAGGTCGGCCGCCGGGCGGACCAGGTAGATCCGCTCCCACCCCGGCTGTTCCCGCAGCACCCCCGCCACGCGCCCCACCGGGATCCCCTTGGGGTACACCCCGCCGAGCCCGGAGGAGAGCACGGCGGCGCCGAGCGGGACGCTGTCGCGATAGGGGATGCCGCGGAGCTCGAGCATCGGGTTGCTTCCGAGCGGCAGCTCCGCGGAGGCGATGATGCCGGCCACGGCGCCATCGCCCACGAAGGTGCTCACCCGGAACTCGGGATGCGCCCAGGTCAGCACGATGCAGGTCGTCGGCTCGACGGTCTGGACCACCCCGACGAGTCCGTCGGGGCTCACCACCGGGTCGAAGGGGCGCACCCCGCGGTCGGCCCCGGCCCGCACCAGGAGCGTCCGGCCGTCGGTCAGCTGGGGCTGGCGCAGCACCTCCGCGGCCACGTACGGCTCGGTGATCCGACCCGCCAGCCCCAGGAGCTGGCGCAGCCGGTCGTTCTCCGCCTCAAGGCCCGGCAGTTCCTGCGCGGCGAACGCCACCGAGTCGCGCTCGGCCTCGAGCGTCGCGAAGCGCGCACGGCTGGTCCGGGCCGCCACCGCCTCGGCCTGGAGCCAGAGGAAGGGGCGCAGCACCGAGGCCCGGATCAGGGAGCCGGCGGTGTCACCCCAACTGGCGGGGCCGAGCAGGAATGTGAGGGAGACGGCGACGGAAAAGAGCGCCAGGACCGAGTCGCGCCGGCCGGTGGAGCGGTCCGGCCCGAACGGCGACGGGCGGGCGAGGGCGCTCATGCGCGGGCGCTCGGCGGGGCGTCAGTTGGTGAGGACGTTGCGGTACTTCTCGAAGTCGTCGAGGATCCGCCCGGTGCCGCGGACCACGCAGGTGAGCGGGTCTTCGTCGACGTGGATCGGGAGGCCCGTCTCCTGCTGCAGCAGCACGTCGAGCCCGCGGATGAGGGCACCGCCGCCGGTCATGATGATGCCGCGGTCCACGATGTCGCTGGCGAGCTCCGGCGGCGTGATCTCGAGCGCCCGCCGGACCGCGTCGACGATCTGCTGGATCGGCTCCTGCACAGCCTCGCGGATCTCGCTCGAGTGGACCCGGACCGTCTTGGGGATGCCGGAGACGAGGTCGCGTCCCTTGACCTCCATCTCGCGCTCCTCGCCGGTGGGGGCCGCGGACCCGATCTTGATCTTGATGAGCTCTGCCGTCGGCTCGCCGACGAGGAGGTTGTAGTTCTTGCGCATGAACTGCACGATGGCCTGGTCGAGCTCGTCGCCGCCGGTGCGGATCGAGGTGTCGGAGACGATCCCCGAGAGCGCGATCACCGCGATCTCGGTGGTGCCGCCGCCGATGTCGATCACCATGTTGCCGGTCGGCGTCTCGACCGGGAGGCCGACGCCGATCGCCGCCGCCATCGGCTCCGCCACCATCAGCACCTGCTTGGCCCCGGCGGTCTCGGCGGAATCGCGCACCGCGCGCCGCTCCACCTCGGTGATCCCCGACGGGACGCAGACGATGACCTTCGGCTTCACCCGGAAGACGTGCTTGTCGATGATGGTCTTGAGGAAGTACCGCAGCATCTTCTCGGTCACGTCGAAGTCGGCGATCACGCCGTCCTTGAGCGGCCGGACGGCCAGGATCCCGTCGGGGGTGCGGCCCAGCATCCGCTTCGCCTCGAGCCCGATCCCCTTGATCTTGCCGGTCGCCTTCTCGATCGCGACGACCGAAGGCTCGTTGAGCACGATGCCTTCGCCCTTCACGTAGATGAGCGTGTTCGCCGTGCCGAGATCGACGGCGATCTCGTTCGCGGGAAGGAAGGAACCGAAGTCGAGCGATGGGAACTTCATCGACCAGCCATTTCGGGAGCGATGGGAATGCGAGGACAGCCTAAGGTAACGGCGGGGCGTAACTTCTGACAAGAGGCGGGGTTAGGGGGTGGTGGGTCGCAGGTCGCGGGTGGCGCGTCGTGGGTCGCGGGTCAAAGAGTGACAGCCGCACGGCTTACGTCTCACGTCCTACATCTCACGTCTCACGTCTCACGAATCACCTCCCCGTACTCCCGAACCCCCCCGTCCCCCGCCCGGTCGGCGGGAGCTCCCCGACCTCCCGGAACTCCGCCACCTCGAACCGGGCAAAGACCAGCTGGGCGATCCGCATCCCCCGGGTCACCGTAAAGGGCTCCTGCCCCAGGTTGATCATCGGCACCTGGATCTCCCCCCGGTAGTCGCTGTCGATAGTGGCCGGGGTGTTCGGCAGGGTCATCCCGTGCTTCCAGGCCAGCCCCGACCGGGGGCGGATCTGGCACTCGAACCCCGCCGGAATGGCGACGCAGAACCCCGTCGGCACGAGCTTCCGCTCCATCGGGCCAAAGGCGACCTCCTCCGCGGCCACGATGTCGTACCCGGCGGCGCCGTCGGTCTGCCGGGCCGGCACCGGAAGCCCCTCGGCGCGCGGGAGGCGGGTGAATTGGAGGTCCAGGGTCATGGGAAAGGTGACAGACGCTCAGACGCTCGGACGCTCAGGAAATTCCCGAGCATCCGAGCGTCCGTTGTCCGTTCGCTTAGAGCACCGACGCCACGTCCACCAGCGGCAGCCCGAACGCCTCGGCCACGCCGGGATAGACCACCTTGCCCTCGACCACGTTGAGGCCGAGCGCCAGGGAGCGGTCCTCGCGGCACGCCTTCCGCCAGCCGTCACGGGCCAGCCGGATGCCGTACTTGAGCGTCGCGTTGGTGAGCGCCAGCGTCGAGGTGCGGGGCACGCCGCCGGGCATGTTGGCCACGGCGTAGTGCAGGATCCCGTCGACGAAGTAGGTCGGGTTCTCGTGGGTGGTGGGCTTGATGGTCTCGACGCAGCCCCCCTGGTCCACCGCCACGTCCACGATGACCGAGCCCGGCTTCATCAGCTTGAGGTCCTCGCGCTTGACGAGGTGCGGGGCCTTGGCCCCCGGGAGCAGGACCGCGCCGACGACGAGGTCCGACCGGCGGATCGCCTCGAGGATGTTGTGGCGGTTGGAATAGAGCGTGTCGACGTTGGCCGGCAGCACGTCCGAGAGGTACCTGAGCCGCTCGAGCGATACGTCGAGGATCGTCACGTGGGCGCCGAGGCCGGCGGCCATCTTGGCCGCGTTGATGCCTACGACGCCGCCGCCGATGATCGTCACCTCCGCCGGCGCGACACCCGGGACGCCGCCCAGCAGGATGCCGCTCCCGCCGTGGTGCTTCTCGAGGTACTTGGCCCCCTCCTGCACCGCCATCCGGCCCGCCACTTCCGACATCGGCGTGAGCAAGGGCAGCTCGCCGCTCGGCAGCTGGACGGTCTCATACGCCACCGCGATCGCGCCTGACTTGATCACCGCCTTGGTGAGCTCCTCGGCCGCCGCAAAGTGGAAGTACGTATAGATGACCTGGCCCTTCCGCATCCGCGGCCACTCCGACGCGATCGGCTCCTTCACCTTCATGATCATGTCGGCCCTGGCCCACACCTCGTCGGCGGTCGGGATGATCTTCGCGCCGGCGGCCACGTAGGCCTCGTCGGCGAAGCCGCTCCCGATCCCGGCCCCCTGCTCCACGGTGACCGCATGCCCGGCCCCCACGAGGGCTTCCGCCCCCGCCGGCACCAGCGCCACGCGGTTCTCGTTGGTCTTGATCTCCTTCGGCACGCCGATCTGCATGGTCGTCTCTGCGAATTGGAGTTTGACTGCCGGTGAACGGTCAACGGTGAACGGTCAACGGGACATCCCGT
>DASYXP010000199.1:0-4509 GCA_035934835.1 Gemmatimonadales bacterium
TCGGCCTGTACGCCCAATGAGATCGGGTTGAGATCCTTCGGCCGCGCTGCGGCCTCTGGATGACACCGTGAGCCTGAAGACCCGTCGAAGCCCAGCAGATACGTGCGCTGAGATCGGTTTGAGATCCTTCGGCCGCGCTGCAGCCTCAGGATGACTCCGTGAGCCTGAAGACCCGTCGAAGCCCAGCAGATACGTGCGCTGAGATCGGGTTGAGATCCTTCGGCCGCGCTGCGGCCTCAGGATGACACCGTGAGAATGAGAGATCAGATGACCCGAATCATCCCCCGATCCCTGGTGGCGCTCCTCGCCGCCTCGGCACTTGCCAGCGCCGCCAGCGCGCAGGCGCGCCCGCCGGCCCGCGGCACCGCGCCCAGGGCGCTCACGATCCCCTGCACCATCGACACGCTCCCCAACGGCCTTACGCTCATCATCCACGAGGACCACACCGTCCCCGTGGTGGCGGTCAACACCTGGTACCACGTCGGCTCCGGGGACGAGGAGGTCCACCGCACCGGGTTTGCGCACCTCTTCGAGCACCTGATGTTCATGGGCTCGGAGCACGCGCGCTACCCGATGTTCGACCGGCTCCTCGAGGCCGCCGGCGCCGACAACAACGGCACCACCAACGAGGACCGCACCGCCTACTACGAGAGCGGGCCGGCCAACGCGCTGCCGCTGATGCTCTGGCTCGACGCCGACCGGATGGGGTGGCTCCTCCCCACGATGGACAGCGCCAAGGTGGATCTCCAGCGCGACGTGGTGAAGAACGAACGCCGCCAGCGGGTGGAGAACCAACCCTACGGCAAGGCCTGGGACGTGATCCCCTCGCTCCTCTTCCCGCCCGGCCACCCGTATTCGTGGCCAGTCATCGGCTCGATGGCCGACCTCTCCGCCGCGAGCCTCGAGGACGTGAAGGACTTCTTCCGGAAGTTCTACGCGCCGAACAACGCCACGCTCGTCATCTCGGGCGACGTGCGCACCGCGGAGGTCCGGGCCGAGGTGCGGAAGTACTTCGGCGCCATCCCGCGCGGCCCCGCCATCACCCGGACGCCGACGCCGACCTTCACCCTGGCCCGCGACACGGCGGTGGTCCTCACCGACCGGGTCCAGCTTCCGCGGCTCTACTATATGTGGCACTCCACCCGGGCGTTCGGGCCCGACGACGCGGCGCTCAATGTCCTGGCCTACGTCCTGGCCGGCGCCAAGAACGGACGCCTCACCGAACCGCTGGTCTATACCCGGCAGCTCGCCGCCGACGTCAACGCCTTCCAGGACGGCCGGCTCCGCGACGGCGAGTTCGGCATCATCGCCACGGCGCGGCCCGGACACCGGCTCCCGGAGCTGCAGGCGGTCATCGACTCGCAGGTGGCGCGCCTGGCCGCCGACGGGCCGACCGAGCGCGAGCTCGAGCAGGCCAAGAACAGCTTCGAGGCGTCGACGCTCGAGGGGCTGGAGTACGGCAGCGCCGTCGCCGACCAGCTCAACTCCTACTACTACTTCACCGGCACCCCCGATTATCTCGCGAAGGACATCGCCCGCACCCGCGCGGTCACCGCGGCGGACGTGCAACGCGTGGCCCGCACTTACCTGCAGGCGCCGAGGGTCATCGTGAGCGTGGTCCCCCAGGGGAAGCCCGAGCTTGCCGCGAGCGCGGCGGAGGTGGGACGGTGATGAGAGCTATCGGCTATCAGCTATCAGCTATCAGTCACCAGCTAACAGCTATCAGTTGTCGGTTGTCCGTTGTCGGTCGCTCGTCTTTCGGTGGCGCGCTCGGCTTGCTGCTGCTTACCGCCTTCCCATCCACCCGCCTGGCCGCACAGGTCACCGCCCCGCCGACGCTCGGCGCGCCGAAGCCGTTCCGGAGCCCCAGGGTCGAGACGACGCGCCTCCCCAACGGGCTCACGATCGACCTGGTCGAGATGCACAAACTGCCGCTGGTCAACGTGTCGCTCCTGATCGACGGGGGCGGTCGGCTCGACGGCGACCTCCCCGGCCTGGCGAGCTTCGCCGCCGACATGCTCGACGAAGGCGCCGGCACCCGCGACGCGATCGGCATCGCGGCCGAGGCCGCGTACCTCGGCGCCGACCTCAGCACCGGCTCCGACTGGGACCGGACCACGGTGGCGCTCCAGGTGCCGGTGCGCACCCTCCCCGCCGCGCTCGACCTGATGGCCGACGTGGCGCTGCGCCCCGACTTCCACACCGCCGACATCGACAAGCACCGCGGCCTCCGGATGGCCGACATCCTCCAGCGTCGCGACGTGCCGGGCGCCGTCGCGACGCTGGTGAGCAACGCGCTCATCTTCCCGCCGGGGCATCCGTACCACGCGAGCCCCGACGGCGACTCCGCGTCCACTGCCCGGCTCGACTCCGCCACGGTGCGCGCGTTCTACGAGCGCATCAGCGACCCGCGCCGGGCCACGATCGTCGTCACCGGCGACATCACGCTCGCGCGGGCCCGGGCACTCCTGGCCCGGCGCTTCGGCGCGTGGAAGGCGCACCGGACCGCCTCCGCCCCGCGGGCGCCCGCGCCGCCGCCGACCGAGCGCCCCACGACGATCTTCCTTGTCGACAAGCCGGGCGCGGCACAGTCGGTCATCATCATCGGCTCGCCCGGGGTCGCGCGGTCGTCGCCCGACTATTACGCCCTGGAGGTGATGAACACGATCCTCGGCGGGTCGTTCTCCTCGCGCCTGAACCAGGACCTGCGGGAGACCAGGGGCTACACCTACGGCGCCGGCTCGCGCTTCCAGTTCCGGCCCCTTCCCGGTCCCTTCACCGCCAGCGCCGCGGTCCGCACCAACGTCACGGACAGCTCGCTCGCGGATTTCTTCGTCCAACTGCGCGCCATCCGCGACTCGCTGGTCCAGCCGGTCGAGCTCACGCGCGCCACCCAGTACATCGCCCTCGGGCTCCCGGGCGACTTCGAGACCACCGGCCAGGTGGCGCGCCAGCTGAGCGGGCTCCTCCTCTTCGGCCTGCCGTTCACCTATTACAACGGATTCGTGGCGCACCTGAAGCAGGTCACCCGGCAGGACGTCCAGCGCGTGGCGCGCACCTACATCGACCCCGATCACCTCACCGTCGTCGTCGTGGGCGACCTGGCCAAGATCCGCGCCCCCATCGAGGCGCTCCACCTGGGGCCGATCGAGGTGCTCGATGCGGAGGGGCGGGCGGTGCATTGACGCGTGAACGGTGAACGGTCAACGGTGAACGGGGCCCGCAGGGCCGAAGGATCGGTTAGCATTCAGCCGATCGTTCGCGTTGCTCAGGATGACGCGCCACCCCGACCCGTTCACTGTTCACCGTTCACCGTTCACCGCCCACCGGCCCGCCCCCATGCCCCTGCTCTCCTCCGACACCCTCTACACCGGCAGGATCTTCCGCCTCGACCGGGACACGGTGCGGTTCCCGGACGGCTCGGTGGCGCCCTTCGACATCATCCGCCACCCCGGCGCCGCGGCGGTCATCCCGTTCCTCGACGACCCCGGCGATCCCGACCCGCGCATCGTCCTGATCCGCCAGTTCCGACACGCCGCCGGGGGAGAGATCTGGGAGATCCCCGCCGGACGCCTGGAAGCGGGCGAAGACCCCGCCACCTGCGCCAAGCGCGAGCTGGAGGAGGAGACCGGATACACCGCCGAACGGGTCGATCACCTGCTGAGCCTCTACACCACGCCGGGCTTCACCGACGAACTCATCCATCTCTACGCCGCCACCGGGCTCCGCCCCGGGATGGCACACCGCGAGGTCGATGAGTTCATGGAACTCCACGAGCTCCGCTGGTCCGAGGTGGGCGAGATGATGACCCGCGGCGAGATCCAGGACGCCAAGACCCTGGTGACGCTGATGTGGGTGCAGTGTTTTCGGAGGGCGTAGCGCGTGGGGCGTAGCGCTTAGTTCGTAGGACTTAGCGCTTAGGGCTTAGGGCTTAGCGCCTAGGGAATGGAAGCATGCCCGCCACCGGTGTCATCCTGAGGGAGCGGAGCGACCGAAGGATCTCGACCCGATGCTGAAGTGCTTCCGCAGGGCGTAGGTGCTGGGGCTTAGGGCTTAGCGCTTAGGGAGCGGGAGCAGGCCCGCCACCGGTGTCATCCTGAGGGAGCGGAGCGACCGAAGGATCTCGACCCGATGCTGAACGGACTGGGAGCGTGGCGTGATCGCCCCTCGGGCAACGCCCGGCTTGAGATCCTTCGCTGCGCTCAGGATGACTCCGATGCAGATTGGGCCCACGTCTGTCCGGCTCTTTGCGCCCCCCGCCAAAACCGGTACTTTTCGCCCGATGCCGACCCTCTCCGTGGCCGCGCTCCGGAAGGAGTTGAAGGCGGGGAAGTTGCGCCCCGTCTACTACTTCCACGGCCCCGAGGAGACCCTCAAGGAGGAGGCGGCGCAGGCGCTCCTCGACACGGCCCTCGACCCCTCCCTCCGCGACTTCAACTTCGACCAGCGCTCCGCCCAGTCGCTCGACGCGGAATCACTCCACGCCCTGGTCAACACCCTGCCGATGAT
>DASYXP010000216.1:0-8789 GCA_035934835.1 Gemmatimonadales bacterium
GAGCTGCTCCTGGGCGCCGGCTTTGCGCACGTCCGGAGCCTGGCGGGAGGGATCGATGCGTGGGCGGAGGAGATCGCGCCGGGGATGGCGAGGTACTGAGAAGTGAGAAGTAAGAAGTGAGAAGGAAGAAGTGAGAAGGAAGAGGTGAGAAGGGGGGAGGGAAGAGGGGAAGATGCGAGGCAGGGCCGGAAAACGAAAAGGGGAGCCCGGATGCCAGCGGAGCTCCCCTCTCACGTCTCACGTCTTACGTCCCACGAAGTTCATGCCGAAGGCGGGACTCGAACCCGCACGGGCTTGCGCCCACTGCGCCCTGAACGCAGCGCGTCTACCAGTTCCACCACTTCGGCGTGGGCGGCAAACCTAGTCAGGCATCGGGTGGGTCGCAAGCGGCGCGTTGATTCCACCTAACGGCAGGCCTATCTTGCGGTTAGGAACCTTGCGATGGCCACCAGACACGCCCCGCCCGGGGAGGGCAAGCGCTCGATCGCCCGCAATCCGCGGGCGGCCCACGACTACCACATCCTCGAGACGTGGGAGGCGGGCGTCGTGCTGCGCGGGACCGAGGTCAAGTCGCTCCGGAACGGCCACGCCACGCTGGTGGGAGCCTTCGCCCGCATCCATCGCGGCGAGGTGTTCCTCGAAGGGATGAACGTCAAGCCATACGAGCAGGGCAACCGCTGGAACCACGATCCGGTCCGGTCGCGCAAGCTGCTGCTCCACCGCCAGGAGGTCGAGCGGCTGGTCGGCGCGGTGGAACAGAAGGGGCTCACGCTGGTGCCACTCG
This sequence comes from Gemmatimonadales bacterium, assembly GCA_035934835.1. GTDB lineage: Bacteria > Gemmatimonadota > Gemmatimonadetes > Gemmatimonadales > GWC2-71-9 > CAMLHU01. The sequence goes on from DASYXP010000216.1 coordinate 785, forward strand.
AGCTCTACTGGAAGGACGGCCGCGCCAAGGTCGCCCTGGCCCTCGGCCGCGGCAAGAAGCTCCACGACAAGCGGGAGGACCTCAAGCGGAAGGACGCCCGCCGCGAGGTCGAGCGCCTGGCCCGGACGCGAGGCCGCATATGACCGGCGTCCTCGCGCTCACCCTCGCCGCGCTCCTCGGTCCCGGTCCGCGGGCGCCGCTGCCGCCCCTCGCCTCGGTGACCATCAGCACCCCGCGCGGCGAGAGCCACATCGCGGTCGTGACCGGGCGGGACGGCGCGCCGATGCTGCCGGCCGGACCGCTCGCCACCGCGCTCAGCGCCCGGCTCTCGGTGGCCGGTCCCTGGGCCGAGCTGACGGTGGCCACGCTGCCGTTCCGCTTCCTGCTCGACGCGCCGTTCGTGGTCCACGCCGACCGGCTCGACCCGCTCGCGGCGCCTGCGTACGCCGCGGCCGACACCGTGTACGTGCCGCTCGAGTTCGTGGCGGCCGTGCTGCCGCGGACGCTCGTCGAGCTCTACTCGTGGGACCCGGTCGCCGCCCGGCTCGTCGAGCGCGGTCCCGCCATCGCCCGCCGCCCAGCGGTGAAGCGGCTCCCCAACGGCCTCCTCCCGGGGCACCTGGTGGTGGTCGACCCGGGTCACGGCGGCGTCGATCCCGGCAACCCCGGGCTCTACTTCCCCTCGGGCATCCGGGAAAAGGACGTGACGCTCTCGGTCGGCACGCTCCTGGCCGACGCGCTCCGCCGCCGGGGCGTCCGGGTGCTGATGACCCGCACCACCGATACCCTGATCAACCTGCGCGACCGCGCGCCGATGTGCCGCGACGACTGCGACCTCTTCCTGAGCGTCCACGTCGACGCCCTCGACCCGCGCCACCGCCGGGACTTCGGGCAGGTCAACGGGTTCCACACGATCATCATCGGCGAGGAGAACACCGAGGACTCCCGCCGCATCGCCCGGATGGAGAACGACGCGGCGCGCTACGAGACGCCCTCGACCGGGCCCAACGGGTCCGCGCTCGACTTCATCGTCCGCGACCTCCAGATGAACGAGCACCTCCGCGAGGCAGCGCAGCTTGCCGCCCTGGTGCAGCAGGACCTCTCGAAGGTGCAGCCCGGCGCCGACCGCGGCGTCACCCAGTCGAACCAGCTCGCGGTGCTCAACACCGCCCACCGCCCCGCCATCCTCGTGGAACTCGGGTACAGCACCAACCGCACCGACGCCCGTTTCATGACCTCGCCCACCGGGCAGCGGAAGATCGCCGACGCCCTGGCCGATGCCGTCGTGGCGTACCTGCTGGCCTACGAGCGCAAGACCGGCAGCGGTCCCGGGGCGCCGGCGCAATGATCCGGCCCCGCGCCGTCCGGCCGCTCTTCCTCGCCGCGCTCCTCGGCACCGGCGCCTGCGCGTACTACAACAGCATGTACGGCGCGGTCCACCTGGCCAAGTCGGCCGAGCGGGCCGAGCGCCTCGGGCGGACCTTCGACGCGCAGTCGGACTGGGCCCAGGTGGCGGCCAAGGCCGAGACCACCATCGTCCGCCATCCGCGGAGCAGGTGGGCGCTCCCCGCCCGGTTCCTCGAGGGCAAGGCGTACCAGCGGCTCAACAGCTGCGAGCGCGCCATCGGCCCGCTCGAGATCGCCCGCAGCGAATCCCCCGACAGCGCCACCGTCTCCGAAGCGCGCGCCCTCCTTGGCGACTGCTACACCAAGCTGGGCGACCCGGCCGCCGCCGCGGCCGCATTCCGGCCCCTGTTGTCGAGCTCCGATCCCGCGGTGCGCCACGCGGCGCTCTTTGCCGTCGGCGTCGCCGAGCTTTCGTCGGGGCAGCCCGCCGACGCCGATGGCCACCTCCTCGCCTCCGGCGATCCCCGCGCGCCGGCCTATCGCGTCCTGGCCCTGGCCCGCGCCGGGCATCCTGCGGCCGCGGCAGCCCTGGCCGACACGCTCCTCGACCGGAAGGACTCCACGGTCATCTGGGATTCGGTGTTCGCCGCTGTCGGGGGCGCCGACCCGATGCTTGGCTCGGCGCTGGTCGACCGACGCGCCGCCGCACCGGACGTCACCCCGCAGCAGAAGGCGACGTGGCTGGTGGACGATGCCCACCGCCTCCTGGGGGTCGATACCGCGCGCGCCTTCGCCCGCTTTGCCACGGTCGATTCGCTGCAGCCGGGCTCGGAACCGGCGCGTCAGGCGGCGGTGGCCCGGGCGGGCGTCTGGTCGTCCCGCGCCACCGGCGCGGCCGACCTCGACTCGGCCGAGCGCTACCTCGCCGCGTTCGCCGCCACCTCCGGCGCGGCGGCGTACCAGGTCGGGCCGGAGCTTGCGGCGGTCCGCTGGCTCGGTGGGGAGCTCGACTCGCTCACGCCGGCGGTCTCACCGGGCGACGTGCGCACCTTCCTGGCCGGGGAGTTCGCCCGCGACTCGGTGGGCGCCCGGCAGGTCGCCTTGTTGCTCTTCCGCCGGCTGGCGGTCGAGGCGCCGGCCTCGCCCTACGCGCCGAAGGCGCTCCTGGCGCTGGCCCGCCTCCAGCCGGCCAGTGCCGATTCCATCGCGGCGGTGTTGCGAGCGGATTACGCCGCCAGCCCATACACGCTCGCGATCGACGGGGCCGCCGCGCCGGGGTATTCGACGCTGGAAGATTCGCTCCTGTCCTACGCCACCGCCCACCCTCACGCCCCGTGGCGCGTGGCTCCGAAGCGCACCCGGCGGGACGACCTGCGATGACCGTCTCCCGCGAGGTGTTCGGCCACCGGTTCCGGAACCCCGTCCTGCTTGCCTCCGGAACCGCCGGCTACGGGCGCGAGCTCGCCGGCGTCGCCGATCTCGGCGCGCTCGGCGGCATCGTCACCAAGGCCGTTTCGCTCGAGCCCCGCGCCGGCAATCCCGCGCCGCGGGTGGCGGAATTCGCCGGCGGGATGCTCAACTCCGTCGGGCTCGCCAATCCCGGGCTCGCCGCCGTGCGGGAGTCCGAGCTGCCCTGGCTCCTCGGGCGCTGGCCCGGGCTGGCGGTGCTGGTGAACGTCGTCGGGTTCACCGTCGACGAATACCCCGCCGTCGTGGCCGGGCTGGCCGCGTGCGAGGGGGTCACCGCGTTCGAGCTCAACCTCTCGTGCCCCAACACCTCCGCGGGGGGGATCGAATTCGGCGCCGATCCGGCCCTGGTGGCCGAGATCGTGACCCGATGCCGCCGGGAGACGGCGCGCCCCCTCGTTGCCAAGCTCTCCCCCGCGCTCCCCGACATCCCGGCCATCGCCGCGGCGGCGTGCCAGGCCGGCGCGGCCGGCGTATCTCTCGTCAACACAATGCCCGGGATGCTCGCTGAGGACGACGGCTCGCCGCGCCTGGGGCAGGGACGCGGCGGCGTGAGCGGTCCGCCGCTCCTGCCCATCGGCGTGCTCGCCTGCCGGCTCGTGGCGGCGCGCCTCCCCGGCGTGCCGATCATCGGCGTGGGCGGCATCCGGAGCGCCGCCGATGCACGGCAGTACCTCCGCGCCGGTGCGACGCTGGTGGCGATCGGCACCGCCGGCCTCGCTGACCCGCGTCTTCCCGAACGCGTCGCCCGCGACCTGGAGCAGGCCCGTGGCTGAGATCATCGCCGCCCTCGACGTCCCCGGCCGGGACGACGCACTCCGCTGGCTCGACCGGGCCCGTGACCTCCGCTGGGTCAAGGTCGGTCCGGTCCTGATGACACGTGAGGGTGCGCCGTTCATCCGCGAGCTCACCGCGCGCGGGCTGTCGGTGTTCCTCGACCTCAAGTGGCACGACATCCCCAACACCGTCGTCGGGGCGGTGGAAGCGGCGCGGGCGCTCGGCGTCCGGATGGCCACCGTGCACACCCTCGGCGGACGAGGGATGCTCGAGGCGGCGGTGCGGGCCGCGGGCGCAGAGCTGGGCCTCGTGGGCGTCACGGTACTCACCTCTCTCGACGCTGGTGCATACGGCGCAGCGGTCGGCCGGACCGGCGTGGACGCGGGACGCGAGGTCGAGCGGCTTGCCGGCGTCGCGCGGGACGCCGGGCTCCGTGGCGCGGTCTGCTCGCCGCTCGAGGCGGCGGCGGTGCGGCGGATCGTGGGCCCTGACGGTTGGGTGGTGGTGCCCGGCATCCGCCGCGCGTCCGACGCCGCCGGCGACCAGGCGCGCACTGCCACGCCGGCGGAGGCCGTTCGGGCGGGCGCATCGCACCTGGTGGTCGGCCGGCCGCTCCTCGGCGCCGCCGATCCGGCGGCGGTCCTCGGCGAATTCCAGGCGGCGGCGGCCTAGATGGTAGCAACACCCCTCCGGCGACCTGTCCTGATCCTGGCGCTCCTGGCGTCGGCGGGATCGCTCCCGGCCCAGGGGGCTCCGGCCGATCCGGCGCAGGGGTTGGCGGCGGCCGGCGAGGCCGCACGGTCGGCCTGGATGACGGGGGACTTTGCCCGCCTCGTGGCCGGGGGGGCTCGCATCCAGCTTCGGCTCCCGGGCGCCGACCCCTCGGCCGGAGTGGGTCGGGCGCAGGCGGTCGCCCTCCTCCGGGGGTATGTCCAGGGCACCACCGAAGTGCGGGTCACCGTCGAGAGTGCCCGGGAGGTGGGGCCGGACCGGGCCTTCGTGGACCTCCGGCGCCAGTACCGGCTGGACGGCACCCAGGAGGAGCGGGTCGAGTCGGTGCTGCTGGGGTATCGCCGGGTGGGGAGCGGGTGGATGCTGGTGGATCTTCGGGTGGACGCGGCCCCCTGACTTGCGCCCTGGAGCCGGGGCCGGGTATATTGCCAAGCTCTTGATAAACCCGGCACTTGGAGAGGTTTTCGTGAAGGTTCGGTCGAGCGTCAAGCCCATCTGCGAGCACTGCAAAGTGGTCAAGCGGCAGGGCGTCGTGCGCATCATCTGCAAGCGCAATCCCAAGCACAAGCAGCGGCAGGGCTGAGCCATGGCGCGTATCGCTGGGGTGGACCTGCCGCGCGACAAGCGCATCGAAGTGGCGCTGACCTACATCTTCGGGATCGGCCGGGGCACCAGCCACCGGTTGCTCTCCGAGACGGGCGTGAGCCCCGACACCCGGGTCCGGGACCTGTCGGACAACGAGGTGGCGCGGCTGCGCCAGGTGATCGAGCGGTCCGTCAAGGTCGAGGGCGCGCTCCGCACCGAAGTGGCCATGAACATCAAGCGGCTGATGGACATCGGCAGCTATCGCGGCACGCGTCACCGCCGCGGGCTCCCGGTCCGCGGCCAGCGCACGCACACCAACGCCCGCACCAAGAAGGGCCGCCGAGTGGCCATCGCGGGCAAGAAGAAGGCGACCAAGAAGTAAATGACCGCTCCTGCCACCCCACCCGCCTCCGGCGCTGCGGCGCCGGCCAAGGCCCCGGCCGCCAAGCGCGCCCGGAAGGTCGTCGAGTCCGAGGGCGTCGCCCACATCTCGGCGACGTTCAACAACGTGCTCATCACGATCACCGACTCCAAGGGCAACACGCTCGCCTGGGGCACCGCCGGCAAGGCGGGTTTCAAGGGGTCGAAGAAGTCCACCCCGTTCGCCGCCACCGTCGCCGCCGAGAATTGCGGCCGGGAGGCGCTGAACATGGGGCTGCGCCGCGTGCACGTGCGGGTGCAGGGTCCGGGCAGCGGCCGCGAGTCGGCCATCCAGGCGCTCGCGTCGGTCGGCCTCAAGGTCGCGTCGATCCGCGACGTCACGCCGATCCCGCACAACGGCTGCCGTCCCCCCAAGAAGCGGCGGGTCTGACCCCATGTCGCGCTACACTGGTCCCGCCTGCCGGCTTTGCCGCCGCGAGGGCACGAAGCTCTTCCTGAAGGGCTCGCGCTGCCTCACCGAGAAGTGCGCCGTCGAGCGGCGCGCCTACGCCCCGGGCCAGCACGGCCAGGGGACCGGGCGTCCCCGCAAGGCGTCCGAGTATGCCAAGCAGCTCCGGGAAAAGCAGAAGGTCAAGCGCCAGTACGGGCTCTCCGAGCGCCAGTTCCGGAACGTCTTCCTCGACGTGACCCGGCTCCCGGGCGTCAAGGGCACCAACCTGCTCATCGCCCTCGAGAGCCGGCTCGACAACATCGTGTACCGGATGGGCTTTGCCCCGAGCCGCCGCGCCGCGCGCCAGCTGGTGCGCCACGGCCACGTCGAGGTGAACGGCCGCCGGCTCGACATCCCGTCGTACAAGGTGCTCGTCGGCCAGGAGATCCGCGTCGCACCGGCCAGCCGCGAGCTGACGGTGGTGCTGGCGTCGCTCGAACGCGCCGCCCGCGGCCAGGTCCCCAGCTGGATGTCCGTGGATACCGCCAAGGCCGTCGGCCGGGTGCTGGAACGTCCCGCCCGTGAGGCCATTCCGATCAACGCACAGGAACAGCTCATCGTCGAGCTGTACTCGAAGTGACCATGAGCATCGACCTGACCGGGCTCGTCCGGCCGCATTTCGTCGAGATGACGAAGCGGGACGACAACCCCAACGTCGCCGAGTTCCGCCTGCAGCCGCTCGAGCGCGGCTTCGGGTACACCCTCGGCAATTCGCTCCGCCGCCTGCTGCTCTCCTCCCTGCGGGGGAGCGCGGTCTGGGCCTTCCGCCTCGATGGCGTGGTGCACGAGCACCAGACCATCCCGGGGGTGCTCGAGGACGTCCACCAGATCATCCAGCGCCTCAAGAACCTGGTGCTGGTGCTCTCCGACGACGTCGACGAGGCGGTCCTCAAGATCAAGCGCGACGGCAAGGGCCCGGTCTACGCCCGCGACATCACGCCCAACGCCTCGGTGCGCGTGGTCAACCCCGACCACCTGCTGTTCACGCTCCAGGATGACCGCGACATCTCGGCCGAGCTCTACGTCAACAAGGGCCGCGGCTACGTCGAGTCCGAGCTGCACCCGGCCGACCGCTCGATGCCGGTGGACGTGGTCCGCATCGACGCGATCTACAACCCGGTCCGGCGCGCCAACTTCACCGTGGCCGAGACCCGCGTCGGCCAGCGCACCGACTATGACCGGCTCACGGTCCAGGTCGAGACCAATGGCACCATCTCGCCCGAGGACGCGGTGGCGTACGCCGCGGCCCTGGCGCAGGAGCACTTCCGCCACTTCGTCGAGTTCGGCAAGGTGCCGCAGGGCCGCGAGCGCGGCGGCCTGGGCGCCGATGCTGAGCTCCGCGACCGGCTGACCCGCCCGATCGACGACTTCGGCCTGTCGGTGCGCTCGCTCAACTCGCTCAAGAACTCCAGCATCCGCACCCTGGGCGACCTCGTCACGTATTCCGAGGACGAGCTGCTCAAGGTCAAGAACGTGGGCGACAAGGCGCTGGGCGAGATCGCCGAGCTGCTGCGCTCCCAGGGGCTCAACTTCGGGATGGCCTTCGAGGAGTCGGCGGGCCAGCTGGTCGTCACCAACCCGGGCGCGGCCCCGGCCGCCAGGCTCACCGTCGACGGCGGCGAGGAGGCCTGATGCGGCACAATGCCAAGGGGCGCCAGCTCTCGCGCACCAGCACGCACAAGCGGGCCATGCTCAACAACATGGCCACTTCGCTCTTCGAGCACGGCCGCATCGTGACGACCGAGGCCAAGGCCAAGGAACTCCGGCCCTTCGCCGAACGGCTCATCACGCTGGCCCGCCGGGGCGACCTCCACGCCCGGCGCCAGGTGGCGCGCAAGCTCAAGGACCCGGCGGTGCTGCAGCGGCTCTTCGCCGAGATCGGCCCGCGCTTCGCGGCCCGTCCCGGCGGCTATACCCGCATCCTCAAGCTGGGGCACCGCCCCGGCGACGGCGCCGACCAGGCCCGCATCGAGCTGGTCGAGGGCTGAGCGCATTGGCCCCGGCACCCAGGAACGAAAGAAGGGGACCCGCGGGTCCCCTTTTTTCAGCCCCTCGCCCTTTCGGGCGTCAGACGGCCTTCTTGACCTTGTTGCTCTTCAGGCACTGGGTGCACACCTGGACCCGGCGCACGCCGGCGCCCTGCGCCACCCGGACCGTCTGGAGGTTCGGATACCAGCGCCGCTTCGTCCGGTTCTTGGCGTGGCTGACGTTGTTGCCGGTCGTCGG
>DASYXP010000255.1:0-2525 GCA_035934835.1 Gemmatimonadales bacterium
TGGGTCGCGGGAAGCGACTCCGTGGAGGTACGGATAAGACGGAGCAAAGATGCAACAAATCCCCGGCGCCGCCAGTGGCCCCCGTCACATTCGTGAAAACCTCTTTGCTGCAACGTGTTACCGCATTCCGCACCATCAGGGAAAGCCCAGGGGCGCCCCTTAATGCCCGGCTCTGACCGGGGTGGCAGAGCGGCCAGGCAAACCCGGCCCCCGGGATGCGTTGACGTTCGGTTGCTGGCGCCAGGCGAGTCTTTGTAACATCTTAATGCCGACCCCTTATGCCAATACCCCCTCAGCTCCGCTGTCTCGGCTACCCGACCCTCCACGCGCCCGACGGGTCCGCCGTCCGGTTCCGGGTCAGGAAGCACCTGGCGCTCCTCGTCTACCTGGCGATGGCGCCACGGATCCACCGGCGCGACCGGCTGGCCGAGCTCCTCTGGCCGGCAGTGAGCGAACGGGAGGGGCGCCACTCCCTGGCCACCGGACTCTCGGTCCTCCGCGCCAAGCTGGGGCACGCCGCGATCGAGGCGGGGCGGGACACGGTCCGGCTCGTCCCCGGTTCGGTGGAGCTCGACCTCGACCGCCTGGCCGCGGGCGATATCCTCGGCAGCGAGACGGTGCCGGTCCTCGCGGTGGCTCCGCTCCTTGAGGATTTCGACATCCCCGATGCGCCGGGGTGGAACCAATGGAAGGACGCCGAGGCGGCCAACTGGCAGCCCCGGATCCGGGACGCGCTGCTGACGCTGACCGATCGCTCCCGCCGGCACGGCGACACGCGCACGATGGAGCGCCTGGCCGATTCCCTCCTTGCCATCGATCCATTGAGCGAGGAGGGGATCCGCTCCAAGATGGAGTCGCGCGCGTTCGCCGGCGACCGGCTGAGCGCGCTCAAGCACTTCGAGGCGTGGAAGGCGCGGCTGGCCGATGAGGTCGGCGCACATCCCGGCGAGCTGGTCGAAGGGATGGCGGTGCGGCTCCGGCGCAGGGGGTGGGAGCGGACCAGCGAATCGCACATCGCGCCGGTGCACACGGACCAGTGGAAGGATCGTCCGTTCATCGGGCGCGGGGCGCAGTACCGAGTGCTCTACGAGGCGTGGGAATCGACCGAACGGGGGGCGCCCAGGCACGCCCTCGTCACCGGCGATTCCGGCGTGGGGAAGAGCACGTTGGCCGAGCGACTGGCGACCGCAGCGGGGCTGCAGGGGGCGGTGAGCGCCCGAGAGCAGTGCCACGAGGTCGCGCGGGACGTGCCCTACGCGGCCATCGGCGCGCTGGCGGTGGGGCTCCTCGACAAGCCCGGGGCCAGTACCATTGCCCCGGAATGGCTGGGCGAACTCGGGCGTGCCGTGAGTGAAGTGCGGCGGCGGTTCCCCCACGCGCCGCCGCCGCTCGAGGCGGAGGGGGAGACCGTCCGGATCCGCATCGCGGATGCGTTCGTCGAGCTGGTCAACGCGGTGGCCGAAGAGCAGCCCGTCATCCTGATCCTCGATGACCTGCACCTGGCGGACGATGCCAGTGTTTCCGTGCTCCATCTCTTGCTCCGGCGACTCGAGCGCCAGCGTGTGCTCGTGCTCCTGACCGCGCGGCCCGGCGAGATCTCGACCGGCGGCAACGCCCAGCGCCTGGTCGAACGGGCCGACCAGGTGGGGTTGAGCGGCGTGGCCGTTCCGCCGCTGACCCCCGACGAGGCGAGCGAACTGCTCGACTCCCTGGTGGCCACCCGCGGCGAGGCGGGGCCGACGCCGGCCGCGCGGCGGGCGCTGCTCCAGGCGGCCGCCGGGTACCCGATGGTCCTGGAACTCCTGACCGACGACTGGCACACGCACGGAGAGCAGTGCCTGGCGCTGAGCCTGGGCGGGATGACCGAGCAGGCCGCCACCGAGGGCCCGGGGGCGATGTACGCGCGGATCCTGGAGCGCCTGTCCGCGGAGCTCGACCCGACCAGCCACAACGTGCTCAACCTGGCGGCGGTCCTCGGCGCGCGGCTCAACGACTTCGAGCTCTACGGGCTCGCCGACCTGACGCTGGCGCAGACGATGGCCGGTCTGTCCCGTCTGGCGGCGGTGCGCATCCTGCGGGACGCCGGCGAGGGACTCGAGTTCATCAACGAGCTGATGCGGGCGCAGGCGTACGTGGCCGTGCCATCGTCGGTCCGGCGGGTGCTGCACAGCAAGGTGGCCGACCAACTCATCGAGCGGGCCGATGGCGGCGAGCCGATGCTCGGCCTGGAGATCGCGTGGCATTGCATCCGCGCCCGGCGCAAGGACGAATTCGCGCGCTACCTGATCTCCGGCTCGGACGACGCGATCGAGCAGGGGGCGCACGTGAATGCGGAGCGTGCGCTGATCACGGCCATCCCGCACCTGGAACCGGGGGTCAAGGAGCAGGCGCAATTTCGTTTGGCGTTGGTGCTGCAGGATCAGGGGAGGTGGGAAGAATCCAAAGCACTATTTGGCTCAGTGAGTAGCCCGTCGCAGGACAATGCACTAGCCGAGAACGTACGCGCAGCTATCGCGATTGCAGAT
>DASYXP010000266.1:0-2233 GCA_035934835.1 Gemmatimonadales bacterium
CGGGTGAGCGGGCGGGAGGTGGGGGAGACGGTGTCGATCGAGTGAGAGTGAGTAGTAAGAAGTAAGAAGTGAGAAGGGGAGTGAAGAGGGGAAAGGGAATAGAGGGAAAAGAAGGAGAAAGAGAAGGAGAAGGAGAAGGGACCGGGCTCCCCATCTCCTCCGTCCCATTCCCTCTTCCCTCTTCCCTTTCCTCCCACCTCTCACGTCTTACGTCTTACGTCTCACGTCCCACGATCACTCGACCGTCACGCTCTTCGCCAGGTTCCTCGGCTGGTCCACGTTGCACCCCCGCTTGACCGCCACGTAATAGGCGAAGAGCTGCAGCGGGATGATCGTGAGGAGCGGCGTGAGCAGGTCGATCGTCTCCGGGATCGGGAAGGTGGCGTCGGCGATCCGGGCGATCTCGTCGTCCCCCTCGGTGACGATGGCAATGACCCGCCCGCCCCGCGCCTTCACCTCCTCGATGTTCGACACGATCTTCTGGTGCACCCCGTCCTGGGGCGCGATGAAGACCACCGGCATGTTCTCGTCGATGAGGGCGATCGGCCCGTGCTTCATTTCCGCCGCCGGGTACCCCTCGGCGTGGATGTAGCTGATCTCCTTGAGCTTGAGCGCCCCCTCGAGGGCCACCGGAAAGTTGACGCCGCGGCCCAGGTAGAGCGCGTTCCCGGCGTGCTCGAAGCGCGCCGCCAGCTTCTCGACGTCCGCCGCCCGGTCGAGGATCCGCGCCACCTGGTCGGGCACCCGTTGCAGCGCCTCGATGAACTGGCGCCCCTGCAGGATGCTCATGTTCCGGAGCCGCGCCAGCCGCAGCGCGAACATCGCCAGCGCCGTGACTTGGCTGGTGAACGCCTTGGTGCTCGCCACGCCCACCTCGGGCCCGGCGTGGAGATACGTCCCGCCGTGCACTTCTCGCGCGATGGTCGAGCCCACCACGTTGACCAGCCCGATGGTCCGGGCGCCGCGCTGCTTGGCCTCGCGGATGGCGGCCAGGGTGTCGGCGGTCTCGCCCGACTGGGAGATCCCGATCACCAGCGTCCGCTCGTCGGCCAGCGGGTTCTTGTAGCGGAACTCGGAGGCGTACTCGACCTCGACCGGCACCCGGGCCAGCTCCTCGATCATGTACTCGCCGATGATGGCGGAGTGCCAGGAGGTGCCGCACGCGGTGATGACGATCCGGTCGAACTTCTTGAGCTCCTCGTCGGTCAGGTTAAGGCCGTCGAGCCGCGCGGTGCCCTGCTCCTCGAGCAGGTGGCCCCGCATCGTGTTGCGGATGGTCTCCGGCTGCTCGAAGATCTCCTTCAGCATGAAATGGTCGTACCCGCCACGCTCGATCGTGGCCAGGTCCCAGTCGATCTGGTTGACCGGCTTGCTGATCCGCGAGAGTGCCAGGTCGCGCACGGAGTAGCCTTCGCGGGTGAGCACGGCCATCTCGCCGTCGTCGAGGTACACCACCGAGCGGGTGTGGGACAGGATGGCCGAGGCATCGGACGCCACGAACCACTCCTGGTCGCCCACGCCCACGAGGAGCGGCGAGCCCTGCCGCGCCGCCACCAGCACGTCCGGCTCCGCAGCGCTGATGACGGCGATGCCGTAGGCGCCCTCGACCTCCCGGAGCGCCGCCGCCACCGCCTCCGCCAGCTTCCCCTGGTAGTGCTCGCCCACCAGGTGCGCCAGCACCTCGGTGTCGGTCTCCGAGGTGAACGTGTGGCCGCGCTGGACGAGGAGCTTCCGGATGCTCCCGGCGTTCTCGATGATCCCGTTGTGGATGAGGGCGATCTTCCCGGACTGGTCGGTGTGCGGGTGCGCGTTGGGGGTGGTGGGTGCACCGTGGGTGGCCCACCTCGTGTGGCCGATGCCGAGCGTGCCCCGGGGCATGTCGTCGGCGATGGCCCGCTCCAGGTTGGCGAGCTTCCCGGCCGCCTTCCGCACATCCACCCGGCCGCCGCTCACCACCGCGATCCCGGCCGAGTCGTAGCCGCGGTACTCCAGGCGCCGGAGCCCGTCGATGAGGAGCCCCGCCGCCTCCCGCCCGCCGATATACCCCACGATGCCGCACATGCGTCGTCAGTTCCCTTGCTGGAAGATGCCCCGGCACGCCTCGATGAGGGCCTCCGCGTCCGCCCTGGTCGGCGCTTCCGCGATGAACCGCACGATCGGCTCGGTCCCCGAAGGCCGGGCGTGGACCCAGCGGTCGGCCCAAGCAAGCCGCAGGCCATCGCGCGTATCCGCG
>DASYXP010000279.1:0-2359 GCA_035934835.1 Gemmatimonadales bacterium
GGGACGCGGTACTGCTCCAACAACTGCCCCTACAAGGTCCGCTACTTCAACTGGTACGCCTACGCCAAGCGGGCGTTCCCCGAGCCGCTCAACCTGCAGCTCAACCCCGACGTGACCGTGCGGGCGCGCGGCGTGATGGAGAAGTGCACCTTCTGCGTGCACCGGATCCGCGGCGCCCAGCACGATGCGCGGATGGAGGGTCGGGAACTCCGGGACGGCGACGTCGTCACGGCGTGCCAGCAGGCGTGCCCGTCGGGCGCCATCGTGTTCGGCAACGTGAAGGACCCGTCGAGCAAGGTGGTGCAGGCCGCCGCGGCGAGCTCGCGCGGCTACCACATCTTCGATGAGCTCAACGTGCGATCGTCGATCAACTACCTGGCCAAGGTCAACCGGCCGGCGGAGGCCTGAGCATGGCGACCACCGCGTACGAGCCGCCGACCACCCAGACCCACGCCGACGTCACCCGCGACGTCCTGGCCACACTGCAGGCGCCGGGGCGCGGCTACTACTACCTGCTGGGCGGGGCGCTGTTCGCCCTGGCCATCGGGCTCGTGACCTTCGTGGTCCTGCTCCGCGACGGCTTGGGGCACGCCGGGTACAACCCGCCGGTGATGTGGTCGGTGTACATCACCACGTTCGTCTTCTGGGTCGGCATCGGCCACGCCGGCACGCTCATCTCGGCCATCCTCTTCCTCTTCCGGTCGCCGTGGCGGACGGCGGTCTACCGGTCCACCGAGGCGATGACCGTCTTTGCCGTGATGACCGCCGGGCTCTTCCCGATCATCCACATCGGGCGGCAGTGGGTGTTCTACTGGCTGATCCCGTACCCGAACCAGCGCTACCTCTGGCCCAACTTCAAGTCGCCGCTGATCTGGGACGTCTTCGCCATCTCGACCTACCTCACGGTGTCGACCACCTTCCTCGTCTTCGGCCTGGTGCCGGACGTGGCCGCGGTGCGCGACAAGGTGCGGGGCTGGCGGAAGAAGGTCTACGGGTTGATGGCCTTCGGCTGGAAGGGCACCGACCAGCAGTGGCGCCATTATTCCCGCGCCTACCTCTACCTGGCCGCGATGGCGACCCCGCTGGTGCTCTCGGTGCACTCCACCGTGTCGTGGGACTTCGCGATGGGGCTCGTGCCCGGCTGGCACGGGACGATCTTCGCGCCGTACTTCGTGGCCGGCGCCATCTATTCCGGCGTCGGGATGGTGTTCACGCTGGTGATCCCGCTCCGCAAGGTGCTCCACCTGGAGCACATGATCACCGAGTACCACTTCGACAACCTGGCCAAGCTCACGCTCCTGGTCGGCTCGATCCTGCTCTACGCCTATTCGATGGAGTACTTCGTCGCCTGGTACAGCGGGAGCACGTTCGAGCAGACGACCTTCTTCCGCCGGGCGTTCGGGCCCCAGTGGTGGGGCGGCTGGACGATGATCACCTGCAACGCGCTGCTGTCGCAGCTGCTCTGGTTCCGGAAGGTCCGCACCAACCTGACGGCGCTGTTCGTGCTCTCGATCTTCATCAACATCGGGATGTGGTTCGAGCGCTGGGTCATCATCGCGGGCTCGCTCTCCAACGACTTCAACCCGTGGGCGTGGGGCCTGCTGAACCCGACCTGGGCCGACTGGGGCATCCTCGTCGGTTCCTTCGGCTGGTTCAGCATGTACTTCCTGCTCTTCTTCAAGACCTTCCCGATCGTGGCGATCCAGGAGATCAAGGAGACGATCCCGATGCCGCGTCGAAAGGGGGCCCACTGATGCGCAAGGTCGTTCCCGGCGTGCTGGGCACCTTTGCCCACATCGACGCCGCGGCGGAGGCGATCCGCACCCTGCGGGCGCAGGGGCACCGCGACCTCACGGTGTACTCGGCCTGCGCCCAGCACGAGATCGAGGCGGCGCTGGAGCAGAAGGTGAGCCCGGTCCGCCTGTTCACCCTGATCGGCGGCATCACCGGCTGCGCGGCCGGGCTCGCGATGACGTTCTGGATGTCGCTCGACTGGCCGCTCCTGGTGGGCGGCAAGCCGATCGCCACCGTGCCGCCCTACGTGGTCATCATGTTCGAGCTGACGGTGCTCTTCGGGTCGCTCATCACGGTGGCGTCGGTGGCGGGGCTCTCCCTCCTCCGCCCCACCACGGGGCTGGCCTACGACGAGGCGTTCACCGACGACAAGATCGGGGTCTTCGTGGCCTGCCGCCCCGACCAGCAGCCCGCCGTCGAGCGGATCCTCTCCGGCGCCGGATCCGTGGAGGTGCGGCGTGCCGCGTAAGCTCCTGACCGCGCTGGCCACGGGGGGCCTGCTCCTCACCGCCGGGTGCAACTGGTACTACAACACCCTTCCGGGCCCCGACGACCTGATGCACGC
>DASYXP010000317.1:0-1755 GCA_035934835.1 Gemmatimonadales bacterium
TTCGGGCTCGGCGGGAGCGAAGCGAGGAGCTCTGCCACGGCGGCCGACCCGCCGGCCCGCTCGAGGAGCGCGGTCGCGAGCTGGCGCGCCATCTGCGCGGGGTAGCTCGCCTTGAGCGCGGCCATCTGCGCCTCGTAGCCGGCGCGCAGTTCGGCGCTCCGGGCCTCGAACTCCGCCTCCAGCGACCTGGACACCAGGTCGCGCACCGCCGGCGCCACCTCGAGCCCCGCGAGCTGCCGGAGCTGCGACCAGAAGCGCTGCCGCTCCTCGGCCAAGGCCACGATCTCCCGGGTCACCACCAGGCGGCGGAGGGTGCGGTCCTTGGCGAGCGCCAGCACGTACGGCGCCTTCCCCTCGCGGTCATCGGCCGGGAGCGCCAGGAACTCGTGGAAGGGCACCATCCCGTCGTGCCACTTCCCGGTCGGCACCTCGGTGAAATGCTGCTTGAAGCGCCCCTCCGTCGCGGCCCAGTCGGCGATGGTCACCGGGAGCTCGAGCGCCTGCTCGGCGCCGGCGGCGTCGACGTAGTTGAGCGTGTAGGTCGGCCAGGGATCGTTGAGCGAGGGGTTCCCCTCGAGCGAGAGCTGGTCGGCGTAGGTGGGGCCGGCGTCGGGGTCGAAGGTCAGGAACGGGAAGGCGCGGCTCTCGAGCGCCAGCCGGGCCGCATGCTGCGACCAGTCGTCGGCCAGGCCATGCTCCACCGGGCAGGGCGTGTAGACGTTGATGAGCACCGGGCGGCGCTTGTGGAGCCCCCGGAGCACGCCGCCGATCAGGTGGCTCGCCGCAGCCTGCGAACTCTGGTGCACGTAGACGCCGCGGTGCGCGATGGCCAGCAGCGCGAGTTCCTTCCGGACCTCGGACTTGCCGTGCTGCGCCTTGCCGAACCCGGACATGTCGGCCACCTGGGCGGTGAAGCCCGAGGTGCACGCCTGTCCGCCGGTGTTGGAATACACCTGGGTATCGAGCACCACCACGCGGATCGGCTTCCCGGAGGCCAGGAGGCGCGAGAGGTTCTGGAAGCCGATGTCGAGCATCGCGCCGTCGCCGCCCATCGCGAGGATCGGCGGGCAGAGCGCGAACTCCTCGTCGGTGAACCCCTGCCAGGTGAGCGCTGCGAGCGCGGGTTCGTCGGTGGCGGCGTCGTACGTCCGCTCGCGGAGCCGGTCGGCGCGGCGCACCACGGCCACGTCGTCGGCCATCTTCCGCATCTGCGCCTCGAAGAGCCCGATGGCCACCGAGGGCGAGTCCTGGAAGAGGTGGTTGACCCAGGGAAAGGGGTACGGGTTGTACGGATAGGTGCTCCCCCACACCGAGGAGCAGCCGGTGCTGTTGGCCATGCCGAGCGGCGCGCGCCCCCGGCCGCCGGGTCCGGACTCGTAGCGCCACTTGAGGTCGCGAAGCTCGCCCAGGGTGCGGGTCAGCACGGCGACGCGTTCCCGCGTGACCTCGGCGACCGGTACCGCCACCTGGTCCCTGGCCGCGGCGGCGGCGTCCAGGTCGACGCCGGCGGCCACGAGGCCGCGGGCTTCGGCGTCCAGGTCGGTGATGAGCGATTCGAGGTGCGCCACGTGCCGCTGCACCTGCGGCTGCATCGCGGCGAAGATCGTCGAGACGATCAGGTGGACGGCGGTCTTCTCACCGCACCCCATGCAGGCGCCGTCCCCGCCCACCATCGCGCGGTAGGTCGCCTTCTTGAGCAGGAGCGACGGCAGCACGCCGATCCCCTCGTCGAGGTCGGAGACGTTGACGTAGCGG
>DASYXP010000324.1:0-4238 GCA_035934835.1 Gemmatimonadales bacterium
AAGAAGCAGTAAAGGTCCCTCACGTTGGAGCGGGCCGTTGGTGGCCCCACGCGCCGCCCGAACGGGAACTTGTCGGGCGGCGCGCTCGTAGACAGGTGCGACGCCCGGCACCGGCCGGGCATCTAGTGTAGGTTCGAGCAGGACACGGGGTCGGCGCTCTGGGCCTGGCGCCCGGCCCCGCCCGCGCCAGCCCCTCGGCGCCGCACTTCAGGCTCTCCGCTCCCGTGAGGATCCTCATGACGGTACGTTCGCAGAATTGGCTCAAGTTCGGCGGCCTCGCGACGGTCGCCTTCGCACTCGGCCTGCTCATCGCCGGGCTGCTCAACCTCCCCGCCGGATCGTGGGCCCTGCAGCGCCCTGCCGGGCGCGGGTCGGTCATCACCCCGGTCAGCGACATCCCGTCCACCCCGGCCCTCAAGTCGCTCGAGGAGCTGAGCGACGCCTTCTCCAGCGTGGCGGAGGCGGTGCGGCCCTCGGTGGTGTTCGTGAGCGCGCAGCACACCGAGACGGCCCAGCAGGCGCCCACCCTGCCGCCGGGCTGGAACCAGTTCTTCCCGCACGGGATGCGCTCGAAGCCGCAGGTGGAACGCGGCACCGGCTCGGGCTTCATCGTCTCGAGCGACGGGTACATCCTCACCAACAACCACGTGGTGGCGGGGGCCGACAAGGTCACCGTGCGGCTCATCGACCAGCGTGAGTTCACCGCCCGCGTGATCGGCACCGACCCGGCGACGGACGTGGCGGTGATCAAGATCGACGCGCACGACCTCCCGCCGCTCCCGCTCGGCAACAGCGACGCGACCCACATCGGCGAGTGGGTGCTGGCGATCGGCAACCCGCTGGGCGACAACCTGGCGTTCACCGTGACACAGGGGATCGTGAGCGCCAAGGGCCGCCGGCTCGAGGGCCTTGGCCAGGATGGCCAGCGCAGCATCAGCGACTACATCCAGACCGACGCCGCCATCAACCCCGGCAACTCGGGCGGCCCTCTGGTGAACGTCCGCGGCGAGGTCATCGGCATCAACGCCGCCATCGCCAGCGAGACGGGCTTCTACTCCGGCTACGGTTTTGCCATCCCGATCAACCTGGTGCGCGAGGTGATGGACCAGCTGGTGGCGCACGGCAAGGTGGAGCGGGCGCAGCTGGGCGTCCTGGTCCAGGAGGCGACGGCCAACGACGCCGCCTATGTGGGCCTCGACGGGATCCGCGGCGTGGTCATCCAGGACTTCGGCGACGACGCCTCCCCGGCCAAGCGGGCGGGCATCGAGCGGGGCGACGTGGTCATCAGCATCGACGGCAAGCCGGTCAACCGCGTGGCCGAGCTGCAGCAGGACGTGGCGTTCAAGCACCCGGGCGATGAAGTGGCGGTCGAGGTGGCGCGCCGCGGCGGCGTCCGGAAGGTCATCAAGGTGCGCCTGACGGCGTCGGACAGCACCAGCGGCACCAAGCTGGCGCAGAACGGATCCGGGAACGGCGACAACGCCCCGGCCGCCCGCAACGCCATCGCGCCGCTCGGGATCACGGTGCAGACGCTCACCTCGGACCTGGCCGACCAGTACCAGCTCAAGGACCAGGTCCAGGGCGCCGTGGTGACCGACGTCGACCCCAACGGGCCGTCCGCCCAGTACCTGGCCGACGAGGCCTCGGGCGGGCCCGACATCATCACCGCGGTCGAGGGCCACCCGGTCAAGGGTGACGCCGACCTCCGCAAGGCGTTGAAGGCCGCGGGGCCCGGCACCATCGTGACCCTCGACGTGTACAACGCGCGGACCGACAGCCGCCGGCTCACCCGCATCAAGCTCGCGGGCGGCAGCACCGGCTCCTGAGCGCCCAGCAGGACCTGACCGAGGGGCCCGGCGATGTCGCCGGGCCCTTCGCGTCTCGGGGCGGCGGTGGGCTATCTTTCGGGTGTCTCCAGCAGGCACCACCGCCCATGACCGCCACAGCCGCCGCCCCCGGGATCGTCCGCGCGCCCACCGGCACCACCCTCAGCTGCAAGGGATGGGTGCAGGAGGCGGCGCTCCGGATGCTGATGAACAACCTGGACCCGGCCGTGGCCGAGCACCCTGACCAGCTCATCGTGTACGGAGGCGGCGGCAAGGCGGCGCGGAACTGGGCCAGCTACCACCGGATCATCGAGACCCTCCGCCGGCTCGGGGACGACGAGACGCTGCTGGTCCAGAGCGGCAAGCCGGTGGGGGTCTTCCGCACCCACGCCGATGCGCCGCGAGTGCTGATCGCCAACGCGCACCTGGTGCCGCGCTGGGCCACGGCCGACGAGTTCCGCCGCCTCGACGCGCTGGGGCTCACGATGTACGGCCAGATGACGGCGGGGTCGTGGATCTACATCGGCACCCAGGGCATCCTGCAGGGCACCTACGAGACATTCGCGGAATGCGCCCGGCGGGACTTCGGCGGCACGCTCGCCGGCCGCCTCGTCGTCACCGGCGGGCTCGGCGGGATGGGTGGCGCCCAGCCGCTCGCGGCCACGATGAACGGCGCTGCGTTCCTCGGTGTGGACGTCGACCCGAGCCGGATCGAGCGCCGGGTGGCCACCGGCTACTGCGACCGGATGACCCATTCGCTCGATGAGGCGTTGAAGTGGATGGATGAGGCGCGCAAGGCGCGAACGGCGCTCAGCGTCGGGCTGGTGGGGAACATCGCCGACGTGCTGCCGGAACTGGTCCGCCGCGGGGTCAAGGTGGACGTGGTCACCGACCAGACGAGCGCGCACGACCTCCGGGTCGGGTACATCCCGTCCGGGTATGACCTCGCCGCGGCGGCGGAGTTCCGGGTCAAGGATCCGGCGGGCTACGAATCGAAGGTGCTGGATTCGATGCAACGGCACGTCGAGGCGTGGCTGGCCCTCAAGCGCGCGGGCGCCACGGCTTTCGATTATGGCAACAACCTCCGGGGCCAGGTGGCGGACCGCCGCGGGATGAAGTCGGCGTTCGAGGTGCCCGGTTTCGTGCCGGAATTCATCCGGCCGCTCTTCTGCCGCGGCGCGGGCCCGTTCCGCTGGGCGGCGCTCTCCGGCGACCCGGCCGACATCTACGCCACCGACGCCGCGGTGCTCGAGACGTTCCCGGACAAGGAGCCGCTCGCGCGCTGGATCCGGCAGGCGCGGGAGAAGGTCCACTTCCAGGGCCTCCCGGCGCGGATCTGCTGGCTCGAGTACGGCGAGCGCGACAAGATGGGGGAGCGCTTCAACTGGATGGTGAAGCAGGGCAAGGTGCAGGCCCCGATCGTGATCGGCCGGGACCACCTCGACACCGGCTCGGTGGCCTCCCCCAACCGGGAGACCGAGGCGATGAAGGACGGCTCGGACGCGATCGCCGACTGGCCGCTCCTCAATGCGATGCTCAACACCGCCTGCGGTGCGAGCTGGGTGTCGCTGCACCACGGCGGGGGCGTCGGCATCGGGTATTCCATCCACGCCGGGATGGTCGTGGTGGCCGATGGCACCGACGCCGCCGGCGCCCGGCTCCAGCGCGTGCTCACCGCCGACCCCGGCACCGGGGTGATGCGCCACGCGGACGCGGGATACGACGACGCCATCGCCATCGCGAACGAGCGCGGGGTGGATCTCCCGATGGTGAATGGCGGGGAGCGGTAAGCGGTGAGTGGTGAGCGGGATCAAGATCCCTGCTTACGCCCACCCCCGCTCACCCCTTACCGCTCACTGCTCACCGCCTAACATGCCCCTCCTCACCAACATCGCGACCCTCTACACCTGCGCCGGAGCGCGGCAGGGCGACGTCGGCCCGATCGCCGACGGGGCGCTGGCGTGGGACGGGGATACGATCCGGTGGGCGGGCGCCGCGCGCGATCTTCCGGCGGAGTTCCGGACGTGGCCGCCGGAGGACGCCGGCGGCGGGATGGTGATCCCGGGCCTCGTCGACTGCCACACGCACCTGGCCTTCGGCGGCTGGCGGGCCGACGACTTCGAGCGCCGGCTCCGCGGCGAGACGTACCTGCAGATCGCCGAGGCGGGGGGCGGGATCGCGTCGACGATGCGGCACACGCGGGCGCTGTCGGAGGACGAACTGGTCCAGCGGGCATCCGGCTTCCTGGCCGGGATGGCGGCCCTCGGCGTGACCACCGTGGAGGCGAAGAGCGGCTACGGACTCGACCTCGAGACCGAGCTCCGCATCCTCCGCGCCTACCGCCGCCTGGCCGAGCGCGGGCCCTGCCGGATCGTCGCGACCTTCCTCGGCGCGCACACGGTGCCGCCGGAA
>DASYXP010000328.1:0-1743 GCA_035934835.1 Gemmatimonadales bacterium
AAGAAGCAGGGCGCCTTCGTCCCCGGGGTCAAGCCGGGGGCCAGCACCGCCGACTACATCGACACGATCCTGGCCCGAGTGACGCTCTGGGGCGCGGTGTTCCTGGCCATCGCCGGGCTCCTGCCGTACTTTCTCAGCACCAAACTCGGCATCCAGGCGCAGTTCGGCGGGACGTCGGTGCTGATCGTGGTGGGCACGCTGCTCGACACGGTCCGCCAGATCGAGCAGCACCGCCAGCTCCGCAAGTACGACAGCCTGATGATGAAGGGTCGCGTGCGGTTCCGCGGCCGCCAGCAGCGGTATATGTGAACCGATAGCCATCGGCTATCAGCCATCAGCTGCTCCGCGGGCCAATGACCCTCCGGTGACGTCATCGGGGGGTCGTGCATCGTGGAGCCCCGACGGCGGACCACCGACATCGCATGACCGAACGGATCATGGACCTCCTCCTCCTCGGACCTCCCGGCGCCGGCAAGGGCACCCAGGGCGCGCTCCTCGCCGAGCGGCTCGGCGTGCCCAAGTTCGCCACCGGCGACCTGCTGCGCGATGCGGTGAAGCGCCGCACGCCCCTCGGGCTCGAGGCCCGGGCGGTGATGGAGGCGGGTCACCTGGTGAGCGACGAGATCATCCTCGGCGTCGTCGCGGAGCAGCTGGCGCGCCCGGAGGCGGCCCGCGGGGTGATCTTCGACGGCGTCGTGCGGACCATCCCCCAGGCGGAGGGCGTCGCGGCCATCCTCGCGGCGCGGGGCCGGACGATGGACCGGGTGCTCTTCTTCGAGGTGTCGGACGACGAGATCCTCGCGCGCCTGGAGCGCCGGCGTGGCCTCGAGCACCGGGCCGACGACGACCCGGCCGCGGTCGCGACGCGGCTCCGGGCCTATCGGGAGCAGACGGCCCCGGTCCTCGCCTGGTACCGGGCCCGCGGCCCGGTCGACATCATCGCCGCGGTCGGCACGGTCGACGAAGTGGCCGGCCGGGTGCGGACCCTCCTCGGGCGCTGAGACCGTGATCACCCTCAAGTCCCCCCGCGAGCTCGAGGCGATGGCCCGGGCCGGGCGCATCGTCCACGACACCCTCGAGCTGGTGGCCCGGAGCGCCCGTCCCGGCATCTCCACGGCGGAGCTCGACGACATCGCCGAGGCGTTCATCCGGGGCCATCCGGGCGCCACGCCCTCGTTCAAGGGCCTGTACGGGTTCCCGCGCACGCTCTGCACCTCGATCAACGAGGAGATCGTCCACGGCATCCCGTCGAAGAAGCGGGTGCTGGCCGAGGGGAACATCCTGAGCGTGGACGTCGGGGTGAAGCTCGAGGGCCTCCACGCCGATGCCGCCACCACCGTGCCGGTGGGCGAGGTCTCCCCGGATGCGGTGAAGCTCCTCGAGGTGACGCAGGAATGCCTGCGGGCGGGGATCGCCCAGGCGGTGGTGGGGAACCACGTCGGCGACATCGGCCACGCGGTGCAGACCGTGGCCGAGTCGAACGGCTATGGCGTGGTGCGCGAGCTGGTGGGGCACGGCATCGGCCGGGCCTTCCACGAGGAGCCCCAGGTGCCGAACCACGGGCGCCCCAAGCGGGGTCCGCGCCTGGTCGCCGGGATGACGATCGCCATCGAGCCGATGATCACGATGGGCGACTTTGCCACCCGCACGCTCGACGACAAGTGGACCGTCGTGACCGAGGACGGCAGCCTCTCGGCGCATTTCGAGCACACCGTGGCCATCACCGAGCAGGGGCCGCGGATC
>DASYXP010000333.1:0-7115 GCA_035934835.1 Gemmatimonadales bacterium
GCTTCCCTCGTCCCTGTTCCCTCTTGCCCTCTGCACTCTTCACTTATCACTCTTCCCTTTTCGCTCCTTGGCTCTCCCTTCTTCCTTCTTACTTCTCACTTCTTACTTCCTACACCCTGCTCCTCGTCTTCCCCCGGGCGAATGCCTCGAGGGCGCCGCGGGGGCCGAGCTGGCCCAGGCGCGCGGCGCCGACGCCGGTGATGCGCCGGCTGGTGCGGTCCAGGTGGCCGGCGGAGGCGAAACGGAGGATCGCCGCGACGCGGGCGGTGGTGTGGCCGGGGTTGCCGAGGAGGTGCGCGGCCGCCGCCACGCGGTTGAGGTCGATGACGCGCTTCAGGTTCGGCGCGGCCTCGACGGCGAACTGCCGCGAGAGGTGCTCGCGCGTCACCCGGAGGCGGCGGGCCAGTTCGGAGGTCCGGAGCGGGCGATCCGCCATCCCCTGGAGCAGCGTCCAGACTTCCCGTTGCAGCGGCGAGCGGAGCCGGAGGAGCCGCGGTGCGTCGGCCAGGGCGCGGCGGCGGTCGGCCTGGGCCGAGCCGCGGACGACGAGCTCGCCGACGACCGCGTCATCCACCCCTTCCACCAGGACCGGCACTCCGCGCCTGGCGAACGTCGTCAGGAGCTCGCCGTCATCGGGGCGGAAGGAGGCGTAGGCGAATGTGGGGACCGCCGGGAACTCCGCCTCGAGCGCGGCGACCTCGGTGAGCGTCATCGTTCGCGGCGTGAACACCACGGCGTCGACCAGCCGGCTTCGAAGGGCGCGGTCGATGGCGGTCTTGGACCGGCAGGCGAGGAGGCCTCCCGACCCCCGGGGGAGGGAGCGGCGGAGGGCGCCGAGCGCGGAGCGGCTGTCGAGCCAGGCGGCGATGACCGCCACGATCAGTCGCCGGTGGGCGGGACGGGAGCGGCGGCGGGGAGCGGCGCGGGCGCGGGGCGGGGCGAAGGGCGCCCGGGGCCGGTCGCCACGAGGGTGCGGGCCATTTCACCGGCGCGCCGGAGGACGCCGCGGGCGTTCTCGTAGCTCAGCGTCTTGAGCGCGTCCTCGAGCGGGTGCCAGCGCGCATCGGTGATCCCCTCCGCCACCTGGGGCCGCGGCTCCGCCGCCGGCGATTCGAGCAGGAAGAAGTGGCAGAACTTGTGGACCGGGCGCCCCTTGAACCGGAAGTGCCAGTCGATGATCCGGATCGGGCCCTGCAGCACGAGGTCGTCGAGCCCGGTCTCCTCCCGCGTCTCCCGGAGCGCGGCCTCGGCGGGGGTCTCCCCCTCCTCGAGGTGGCCCTTGGGGAAGCCCCAGTTCCGGTAGATGTCGTTGATGAGCAGGAACCGGAACCCGTCGGCGAACCGCCGGAACACGATGCCGCCGGCCGAGACTTCGCGATCGGGGCGGCGCTTGTGGGTGGTCATTGGTCGTTGGTCATTGGTCGTTGGTCACCGGTCATTGGTCGGCCGCTCGTCGCTCTCCGCAAACGTCCCTCACGCCTGGACACCTTGGCCAATGACCAATGACCAACGACCAACGACTGTCGACCCCTAGAACACACTGAACTTGAAATACTTCCGCGGATTGGCCTGGATGTCGGCGATGAGCTGCCGCAGCTGCTTGACCGTCTCCGTCGTCTCGTTGTAGAGCGTCGAGTCGGTGGTCAGCTTGCCGATCGTCCCCTGCCCCTTCTGGAGCCGGCTCATCAGGGAATCGGTCGCCACGAGGATGGCCACGAGGTTGTCCTCGTGGGCGCGGAGCGCGGCGGTGAGCTGGCGGACGTCCTGCGACGCCGAGTCGATCTGGGTGGTGGCCGAGCTGCCGTGATCGAGGATCGACTGGAGCTGGCCGTGCCCGGTGGCGCTGTCCATCCGGCCCATCACCGAGCGGAAGTCGCCGGCGGCGGCGTTGACGGCGTTCGAGGCCTGCTGGACGTTGTCGGTCACCGCGTCGAGGCGGGTCGTCTGGGCACGGGTGAAGGTGTTGAGCTGGGCCACCACGTGGGAGAAGTCCTGGATGCTCTGCCGGAGGTCGCCGACGGTGGTCGAGTCGAACGCCTGCTGGATGCGCCCGGTGAGGGACGCGATGTCGCCCGCGATCCGGCTGGCCTGCGCGGTCAGCTGTCCCACGTCGGGCAGGGTGGCGCCGGGCCACGCCTGGTGCTTGGCGGCCGCCTTGGCCTCGGCGAGCATCGCGCGGACGTTGGGGTCGTCCTGCGGGTCGTCGTAGGACACGACGGTGGCGGCCCACTCGCCGAAGAGACTCGCCGAGGCCGCGATCACCGCGGGGTGCTTGGGGAGGTCGACGCCGTCGTAGATGCGCAGGTCGGTCTCGACCCAGTTGTCCCCCGCCAGGCGGATCTCCTCGACCCGTCCGACGCGGACGCCGCGGAGCGTCACCGGGTCGCCGACCTTGAGCCCGCCGACGGTGCGGAACTGCGCCGCCTGCAGCTCCTGCACCCGGCCCAGGTGGGTCTCCGAGAGCCAGAGCGCACCCGCCACGACCGCGACGACGGCCACAATGACGACGAGGCCGACGAGGAACTCGTTGGTCCGCTTCACGGGGTCGCGACCTCGGCGTTGGGACGTCCTTCGATGAACTGGCGCACGATCGGGTCCGTGGTCTCCTGGATCTCGGCCACCGTGCCGGACTGGCGCAGTGTGCCTTCGTACAAGAGCGCAATGCGGTCGCCCACGGTGTAGGCGGTGCGCATGTCGTGCGTCACCACGACCCCGGTGACCCCCAGGTCGCGCGAGGTCCGGAGCATCAGCTGGTCGATGACCGCGGACGTGACCGGGTCGAGGCCGGTGGTCGGCTCGTCATAGAGAATGTAGCGCGGCTTGAGCGCGATGGCGCGGGCGATGCCGACCCGCTTGCGCATCCCGCCGGAGAGCTCGGCCGGGAACCGCGCCTCGGTGCCCGACATCTCCACCAACGCCAGGCTCTCGGTCACCCGCTCGCGCATCTCGTCCTCGTCGAGCCCCTGGCGCCGGAGCCCGAGCCGGATGTTGTCGTCGACCGACATCGAATCGAAGAGGGCGGCGAACTGGAACACGTAGCCGACCTTGGCACGGACCGCCCGGAGTTCGTCGGGACCGAGGTCGCCGAGGACCTGGCCATCGACCTCGATCCGGCCGGCGTCGGGGGTCAGGAGCCCGGCGATGAGCTTGAGGGTGACGCTCTTCCCGGTGCCCGAGTAGCCCAGGAGGACCGTGGTCTTGCCGTCGGGGATGTCGAGCGTGAACCCGGTGAGGATCCGCTTGCTCCCGAAGGCCTTGTGGACGTCGTCGAGGCGGATCATCTGAGTCGACCGGGAACAGACGCTCGGACGCTCGGACGCCCACTCGTCCAGATGCCTGCGCACCTGAGCGTCTGTTGTCCGAGCATCGGTCGACTCACAACAGCACCACCGCCCAGAATGCGTCGAGCACCAGGATGGCGCACGCCCCCTGCACCACCGCGCGCGTGGTGGCGCGGCCAACGCCCTCGGCGCCCCCTTCGCTCTTGAGCCCGTTGAGGGCGCCCAGCAGCGTGATGGCGCCGCCGAAGCTCGCCGCCTTGACCAGGCCGAACCAGATGTCCTTGAACCGATAGAAGAGCTTGAGCCCCTTGACGAACTCGACGGTGGAGAGGTCGAGCAGGTTGATGGCCGTGATCCACCCCGAGAGGACGCCGATCCCCATCGCGAGCGCGGTGATGATCGGGAACATCAGGATCCCGGCGACGACGCGGGGGACGGTCAGGTAGGCGTTCGGGTCGTACGCGAGGGTCTCGAGCGCGTCGACCTGCTCGGTGACCCGCATCGTGCCGAGCTCGGCGGCGATGTTGGCACCGACCCGGCCGGCCAGTGCCAGGCCCGTCAGGACCGGGCCCAGCTCCATCATCACCGTCTTCCCGACCAGCGCCCCGACGAAGTAGAGGGGGACGGCACCGGTGAAGGTGTAGGAGGAGAGGAGCGCGAGGACGATGCCGGTGAAGACCGCGATGAACGCGGCGATGCCGACCGAATCCACTCCCAGCCGGCGCATCTGGCCGACCAGGAGCGGGCCCCAGGTGGCGACGTCCCGCAGGGCGCGGGTGGCGGTAAGGGCGGTGTGCCCCACGCGCGCGACCCGCCGTCGGCCGCCGGCGACGGCAGTGTGGACAAGTGTATTCACGAATTGAAGTTACGGGTGGATCGGGGAGGTGTAAAGGCGGTCCTTGGACATTGGTCTTTGGCCACTGGTCAGTCCGTGAACGACCAAGGACCAACGGCCAATGACCACACCGTGACCGCTACGCCGCAAAGCTCGCCAGGGCCCGCCCCACGTCGCCTTCGCGGAGGCGCTTGAGGGCGCGGTCGCGGAGCTGGCGGACCCGCTCGCGGGTGACGCCGAGCATCCCGCCGATCTCCTCGAGCGTGTGCTCGCGCCCGCCGTCGAGGCCGAAGTAGAGCCGGAGCACCTTGGCGTCACGCGGGGCGAGGGTACGGAGGGCGGAGTCGACCTCTTCGGTGAGGAAGCGGTCCATCGCGTCCTCCTCCGCGTTGCCGTAGTCGAGCGAGACGAAGCGCTCGATGAGCGAGCGGTCGCCGTCGGGGTCGAGCGGCGCGTCGAGGCGCACCTCGGCGGTGTTGAGCGCCGCGAGCGACTGGACGACGTCGATGGCGAGGCCGACCGCATTCGCGATCTCCTCCGGGGTCGGCTCGCGCCGCAGTTCCTGGCGCAGCGCCTCGGCGGTGCGGACGATGCGGGAGAGGTCGGCGGTGCGGTTGAGCGGGACGCGCACCGTGCGGCCCTGGCGGGCTAGGGAGGCGAGGATCGCCTGGCGGATCCACCAGACCGCGTAGGAGATGAACTTGACCCCCTGGTCGGGGTCGAACTTCCGGGCGGCGGTGAGGAGGCCCACGTTCCCTTCGCCGATCAGGTCGGTCAGGGGGAGGCCGCGGTTCTGGTACTTCTTCGCGACCGAGATGACGAAGCGCAGGTTCCGCTTGACCAGCTCCTGCATCGCGTCGGCGTCACCCTGGCGGACCAGGCGCGCGATGGCGATCTCCTGGGCCGGGGTGAGCAGCGGCGTCTTGCTCACTTCGTGCAGGTACTGGTCGAGGATGTCGCGATCCGGGTCGTAGACGCCGAGGGTCTTGGCGGTGAGCTTCGGCTTGCGGACGCGGACCGGCTTGTCGGGCGGGGTGGCGAGGATGGCGGCGGTGTCGAGCGGCGGCGTCCGGCGGGAGCGGCCGGGCTTGCGCGCCGGTGTGGCGGCCGCGGGTGGGGCGGTCTTCCGGGCGCGGGGGCGCTGCTTCGGGGTGGGCTTCTTCTTGGGCATCAGCGGAAAGAATAATGATGGTGGTGCGGAGTGCGCGGAAGGTGCGGTTCGCTTGACTCTGCGGGGGCCCCCGGATAGCTTTTCGTGCTCCCAAGGGGCGTCTTGGGTGAGAAATATAGCGGGGGCGTAGCTCAGTTGGGAGAGCGCGTGAATGGCATTCACGAGGTCAGGGGTTCGATCCCCCTCGCCTCCATCAGCGGGTGATCACGGTCGCCCGGATGGTCTTGTCGCCCGTTGCGCGGGTCCCGACGCCGCGCTAGAATTGCAGCCCAGACGGTCGCGGGAATAGCTCAGTTGGTAGAGCACAACCTTGCCAAGGTTGGGGTCGCGGGTTCGAGTCCCGTTTCCCGCTTGGAAGCAGGGCTGAAGCCCTGACCCGATGATAGAGGCAGCTGAAGCTGCCGATGGTGGCGGGTCGCGGAACACGGGGTCGAAGGAGACCGGGCTCGGCGTGGAAGCAGGGCTGAGGGGTGGTGCGGGGCACGAGGTTCGAGGGACGAGATTCGAGGATACACGTCGCGGGGTGGAGCAGTCTGGTAGCTCGCCGGGCTCATAACCCGGAGGTCGTGGGTTCAAATCCCACCCCCGCTATGCAGTCGGACAGACGGTCAGGCGGTCAGGCGGTCGGGAACGCCGCAACGCGGCCCCGCTCGTTGGATCGACTGGCCGTCTCGGCATCCAGGACGGGCGGTTAGCTCAGTTGGTTAGAGCGCCACGTTGACATCGTGGAGGTCACAAGTTCGAGTCTTGTACCGCCCATGGGAGTCGATGGTCGTTGGTCGTTGGTCATTTGTCGTGGGTCGGATGACATCGAATGACCAATGACGAACGACCAAGGACGAACGACCAACGACTCCCACGCTGTCCGCGCTCATAGCTCAATTGGATAGAGCATCTGACTACGGATCAGAAGGTTGGGGGTTCGAGTCCCTCTGAGCGCATGCACGACAGAAGTGAGCGGTAAGCGGTGAGAGGTGAGCGGGTCGATGGTTGAGGCCCGAAGTCACCGAACCGACTGATAGCTGATAGCTGATAGCTGATAGCTAGAGGACATCACTGCCAGCCGGCCACCGGGACCCGCACAGACGGGGCGTAGCGCAGCCCGGTTAGCGCGCCTGCTTCGGGAGCAGGAGGTCCCCGGTTCAAATCCGGGCGCCCCGATGGATGTAGTATCCCGCACGAGTTGCCATGCGAAGGACGCGGGCTCGTAGCTCAGCTGGATAGAGCGCTTGCCTCCGGAGCAAGAGGTCGCGCGTTCGAATCGCGCCGAGCCCATTCCCTGTAACCCTGCGCCCCACGGTCACTTCCCGACGCGTGGGGCGTCGTGCGTTCCGGTCCGCGGTGCCTCGAAATTGCCCCGCCGTCAGTACCACCCGCGACGCAAGCGATATTCGCCCCCGCTTCACACCGGGCTCATCCGGCCGCGGCCACTATTCCTCTCCGAAGTGGCAGCAGCCGTGACCTGAGCCGGAGGTGGCCATGCGCGTGACCGACCTGATGACCCGCAAGGTGGTGACGATCGCGCGGGATGCCATCGTGGCCGAGGCCGTGGGTCTCCTCGCCGACCAGCACATCAGCGCCGTGGCCGTGGTGGACGAGCACGAGCGCCTGGTCGGCGTGCTCTCCACCACCGACATCCTGCGCGCCGAATCGGAGGCGAAGGACGCGGAATCGCGGACGGTGCTCTTCGACGACACCCGGGTCGAGGAGCTGATGAGCCCCCGTCCCCTCACCATCGCCCCCGAGGCGGACGCCCGCGAGGCGGCCCGCCAGCTCCTCTACGGCGATGTGCACCGCCTCTTCGTCGAGGCGCAGGGCGACCTGGTCG
>DASYXP010000372.1:0-1972 GCA_035934835.1 Gemmatimonadales bacterium
GGGGTCGTTGGTCGTTTGTCGTTGGTCACTTGACGTTGTTGGTCGTTAGTCGTTGGTGGTGGGCCGCAGGGCGAGCCGGATGAGGGGTAGCCGGCCACGACCAGGAACCGGTCAGCCAACGACCAATGACCGGCGACCAACGACGCCCGCCAGTTGCCCCCCAACTCCCTAAGCCATTATATTGCACGGCTCTAGAGCGCCGCCGGGCGCCGCGTTCCATCGGGGAGTGCGGTCCGGGGCCAGCGAGGGAGCAGGGCATGAAGGAAAACATCCATCCGATGTACCGGACCATCACGGTGACCTGTCACTGCGGGAACAAGTTCGAGACCCGTTCGACGGCGTCGGCGATCAGCGTGGAAGTGTGCGCGCACTGCCACCCGTACTTCACGGGCAAGCAGCGCCTGGTGGACACCGCCGGCCGCGTGGACCGGTTCCGCCGGAAGTACCAGACGGCCGACGCGCCGCAGGCGTAAGCCGTGGACGCCCGACTCCGCCAGGCGCTGGCCCGGGCGGAGGAGGTCGCCCAGCGGCTGGCCGACCCCTCGACCGCCCGGGATGGTGCAGCGCTCCAGTCCCTGGGCCGCGAGCAGAAGCGGCTGGCACCGGTGGTCGACCTGGCGGGGCGCCTGGCCCGGTCGCAGGAGGAACTTGAACAAGCTCGGGAATTGGCCACGGAGGCCGATCCCGAGCTTGTCGCGTTGGCCCGGGCGGACGTCCAGCGGCTCACCCCCCTGGTGGCCGAGCTGGAGGGCCAGCTCCACGACCTCCTCCTTCCGCGCGACCCGCTCGATGACCGCGACGCGATCATCGAGATCCGGGCCGGCACCGGCGGGGATGAGGCGGCGCTGTTCGCCGCGGACCTCGAGCGGATGTATCGCCGTTTCGCGGAGCGGAAGGGTCTCAAGGTCGAGGCGATCAGCGTGAGCCCGAGCGAGCTGGGGGGCTACAAGGAGGTCATCGTCGCGATGCGCGGCGGCGACGCCTTTGGGCTCTTCCGGCGGGAGGCAGGGGTGCACCGGGTGCAGCGGGTGCCGGCCACCGAGACGCAGGGCCGGATCCACACGTCCGCGGCGACGGTGGCGGTGCTTCCCGAGGCGGAGGAGGTCGACGTGTCGATCAACCCGAACGACCTCCGGATCGACGTCTTCCGCTCGTCCGGCCCGGGCGGGCAGAGCGTCAACACCACCGACAGCGCGGTGCGGATCACCCACCTGCCGACGGGCGTCGTCGTGTCGCAGCAGGACCAGAAGTCGCAGCTGCAGAACAAGGTGAAGGCGATGGAGGTGCTCCGGGCGCGTCTCCTCGACCGGATGATCGCCGAGCAGGAAGCGGCGCGGTCGCGGGATCGCCGCGCGATGGTGGGCACCGGGGACCGTTCGGCCAAGATCCGGACCTACAACTACCCGCAGAGCCGCGTGACCGATCACCGGATCAACCTGTCGGTGCACAACCTGGCCGAGGTGCTCGACGGCCGGATCGACGAGCTGGTCGATGCGCTCCGGGTGGCGAGCCGGGAGGAGGCGGCCGGTGCCTGACGTGGCGGTGACCCTCGAAGCGCTGCTTCCCGCGGTCCGCGCCCGGCTGGCGCAGGCGGGCGTGGAGGATGCCGCCGACGAGGCGCTCCGCCTGTGGAGCGGCCTGTGGCGCACGACGCCGGCAGAGGCCTATCTTGGCCGGAGGGAGGCGATCTCCGGTGAGGCCGCGGCGCGCTTCGAGCGCGCGGTGGAGCGGCGCGCCGCCGGCGAGCCGCTGGCCTACGTGGTGGGCTGGACGGGGTTCCGGCGCCTGCTGGTCGAGACCGACCGCCGCGCCCTCATTCCGCGGCCGGAAACGGAAGGGGTGGTGGACCTCCTGCTCGCGCGACGGCGGTCCGGCGTCGTGGCCGACATCGGGACCGGCACCGGGTGCCTGGCGCTGGCGCTCGCGGACGAGGGGGAGTTCTCCGCGGTCCACGCGATCGACGCGTCGCCCG
>DASYXP010000001.1:0-3437 GCA_035934835.1 Gemmatimonadales bacterium
CAGGGCCAGGCTCACCGGATCCCAGCCGAGTCGCCGGCTCAAAAGGATGATGGCGGGGATCATGATGACGGTGCGCACGGTCTTCGAGGTCGAGAGGAGGTGGCTGTAGATCATCACGGCGAGCACCGCCGCGTACGCCCATCCGAAGGCCAGGTGGTCGAGCGCCAGGCCGCCGAAGGTGCGCTCGACCGCCCACTTGGCGGCGCCGGTCGCCTCGAGCGCGAGCCCGCCGGCGTAGGCGCCGGCGCTGAAGACCATCAGGTGCCAGGGGATGTCGGTGTCCTCCCACTGCAGCACCCCGATGCGGGGCCAGAGCGCGAGCACGGCGCCGATCATCGCCGCCATCGACGGGCCGATCTCGATGCCGAACCACCCCTGCTGGAACCGGTCGGTGGCCCAGAGGAAGATGACCAGCGCGAAGATCGCGATCGCCCGGCGTTCGCGTCCGGATACCGGGCCCATCGAGCGGCGTTCCGCCGCGACGAGCTCGAGCCCGCCCGCGAGCTGTGGCGCGCGGTCGGCGGGCCGGAGCGGGAAGATGACGCGCGGGCCCAGCGCCCACGCGAACGCCACCGTCAGCACCGCCACCGGGGCGCTCGCCAGGAGCCAGTCGGTGTAGTACACCCGGTGGCCCGCCATCGTCTGGAGGAAGCCGACGGCCATCACGTTGGCGGCGCTCCCGGTCATCACTGTCGAGGAGAGTATGCTGATGGCGGTGAGGTTGAGGAGCAGCAGGTTCCGCCCGAAGTTGGTCGGATGCTCTGCGGTCGAGCCGTAGATGGCGGCCGTGGCGATCATCAGCGGGAGCGTGAGCGCCGCCCGGGCCGCCGTGGCGGGGATCAGCGGCGCCAGCGCCAGCTGCAGCACCACGAAGGCGCCGAGCGCCCACGACGCCCGGCGGCCGAAGCGCTGGATGAGGGCGAGCGCCAGGCGCTTGGCAAGGTGGGTCTTGACCAGCATCGCGCTCAGGATGAACGCGAGCACGTTGAGCCAGATGACGTCGAGGCCCAGCACCGACAGGACGTGGGTCGCGTCCCAGGCCCGGAACGCGACCAACAGCACCATCAGCACCAGGGACGTGAGGTAGGTGGGCACCGGCTCGGTGACCCACCAGATGAGGGCGAGCGCGAAGGCGGCCGCTGCGGCCTGCCCCGCCGGTGTGAGCCCGTCGGCGGTCGGCGCGAGGACGAGGGCGGCGAAGGCGATGGGGCCGAGGGGAAGGCCGATCCGGCGCATCCACCGGTCGGCGGCGCTGGTCGGTGGGCGGATCCTGGGCGAGAGCGCGAACCGGTCGAGCCCGAGCAGCTCGGCGACGCCGGGCTGGGCGGCTGGCGCGGGTTCAGCCGGGGCCGTCACGGCGCCACTCGCGGTACGGATGGGCCACCAGGTTGGCGTTGAAGTAGCGGGGATCGTCCGACACGTCCGTGCCGACCCAGGGCGGGGGGCGGACCGCGTCCGTGGGCGAAGCAAGTTCGACTTCGGCCGTCACCAGCCCTGCGTTGTCGCCGGAGAAGACGTCGACCTCCCAGGTGCGTCCGTCCCACGGCTCGAGGTAGCGGGTCTTCTCGACGAGGGGGCGGAGGCAGAGCTGGTCGAGCAGCTCATCGGCATCCGTGGCCGGGATGGGGTACTCGAACTCGGCGCGTTCCACGCCGGTGTTCGGGCCCTTGATCGTGAGCCAGGCGTGATCGCCGGCACGCCGTACGCGGACGACCCGGGCAGGGTCCGCCGACAGGTAGCCCTGTCGGTAGCTCGTCCCCCGCGCCGGGTCCGGGCGCCAGGCGCCCGTGTCCACCAGGTACTTCCGTTCGATCTCCCGCGGCACGAGGCCTCAGAGCGCCAGTGACGCGCGGAACTGCACCACGCTGAAGTCGTCGCCGGGCACGATCGGCGCGAGGCCGATGTCGGGCACCGCGTGCTGGTCGTTGGTGACGCGGACGAAGTTGCCCATGAACTTGAAGTTCGGGTTGGCGTACCAGGTGACGCCCAGCGTGTAGTTGGTGCCCTGCCCGCCCAGGATGCCGGTCGAGAAGTCGTTGAGGTCGAGGGTGCTGACGCGGGCCGCGACCTCCCAGGCGCCGTTCTTCGACCGCGGGTACACCCGGTCGAATTCCCCCTCCTGCGGCAGGTAGCGGCGGCTCTCGCCGGTGAGGAAGTAGCTCACGAAGGCGTACCCGCCTGTGAAAGTGTTCGTCGCGGTGCCGGTGAGGTGGTGCACGTCCACCATCGTGAGCTCACCCTGGAGCGACACCGGGCCATCGACCGCCGCGAGTTCCGCGTTGTAGTACAACGTGTACTTCACGTTCGGGATCTGGCCGGTGCTGATGAAGCGCGCCTGGTTGACGTAGGTCTCGGGGCGGGCCCGGAACCGCATCCGGTTCGGTGTCGCCGCCGCGTTGGGCGTCCGGCGGCTGGCCGCGAGCCCGATGTGGAGCACCCGCTTGTCGGCGAGGATCGGCGCTCCGGTGACCCGCACGGTGGCGCCCCACCCCTCGTCCCGGCCGGTGGCGTCGACGTCGCCCACTTCCTGGCCGAAGATGCCGCCGGATGCCTGCCAGCGCTTGCCCCAGCGGCTGTAGCTCATCCCGAGGTGACGGTCGGGCGACATCGCGTCGATGTACGAGCGCTCCATGAACGTGATGTACTTCGAGGACGTGAGCGTCTCGAGGCTGAAGGGTTCCTTGAAGTTGCCGATCTTGATCAGGCTGTTGGAGAAGCCGGCGTACGCCACCCAGATGTCCTTGAGGTCGAGGGAATTGCTGGCGAAGTCGGCATCGATCTCCCCTTCCCAGTCCCGGAAGAGGGTCGTCTTGACCCCCAGGCGCGCCCGCCGGGTGATGGTGCCGTTGGCGAGCGAGTTCTGGCTGCCGTAGTAAGACGCCTGGTCGATCTGGACGCGGCCGTCCAGCCAGTACTTGAAGGCGCTGTCGGCGCTCTGGAAGACGAGGTAGCCCCCGTCATACGCGCCGGGGAGGGGGACGGGCGCTGGCGCTCCGCCCTCCTGCGCCGCGAGGCCCGATGCCGTGGCAAGGAAGGCCGCGGCGAGCGCTGCGGATCGGAAGAAGGTCGTGCGGGTCATCAGGTCGCTCCCGTGGTCGTAGCGTGGACCGGCGCCGGCAGGCCCAGGATGCGTCGGAGGGCCGTCGGATAGCTGGCGTTGGATTGCGGGTCGAGGCCGAGCGTGCGTAGCACCCCGACGATCAGGGCGGGGTCCTCGTGCTCGAAGGCGAGGCTTTCCCAGTGCTTGTCGCGGACCAGCATCGAGACGCGCTCCCCGGGGCAGCCGCCGATCACGAGCTTGGTGCGGCGCTTGATGACGTCGACGCGGGTGAGCGAATCGTCCGCGGCCACGACGTCGCGGAGGAAGTCGCCGAACGTGAGCACCGGCCGGATGGGTGTCGGCGGGCGGAGCCCCCACGCCGACCAGAGCTCATCCA
>DASYXP010000006.1:0-8252 GCA_035934835.1 Gemmatimonadales bacterium
TGCGGAGCCCGTCCTCGGTGCGCTTCTCGTAGAAATAGCGGCCCTGGAGGTAGAGCTCGTGCGCCTCGGGGCTTGCGGTGCGGCGGGAGACCACGGCGGCCGTGGCGGGGCCGGTGAGGTGGACGCGGAGCGCGCCGACCACGGCGCGGACGATCTCGTCCTGAACGGCGAACACATCCTTGGCGTCGCGCTCATAGACGTCCGACCAGAGGTCGTACCCGTTCGTTGCGCTGGTCAGGTGCGTCACCACCCGCCAGCGCCCCCCGGCCCGCAGCACCGATCCCTCGACCAGCGTGCCCACGCCGAGCGCCTTGCCGATCGCCTGGGGCGAGGCGCTCGCGTTCCGGAAGGTGGCGGCCGAGTTCGGGGCCGCCACACGCACGCCGTCGATCTTGCTCAACGCCGCCGTGAGCTCTTCGGCCATGCCGTCGCTGAAGGCCTCGTCGTCGGGGTCGGAACTCAGGTTCCGGAAGGGCAGCACTGCCACCGACGGCGGTCCGGCGACGGCGGGGCGTCGCAGGAAGAGCGCGGCGGACATGAGCATGGTCGCGGCCGCGGCAGCGACCACCCAGCGACGCCCGGTCGATGCGCGGGGGCCGGCCGCCGGGCGGGCGCCGCTCAGTGCCGCACGGAAATCCGCAGCGGTCGGGTAGCGATCCGCGGGCACCTTCGCCAGCGCGCGCCGCATCGCCGCATCTAGCTCGGCCGGGACGCCGGGGCGCACCGTCGTGAGCGGGGGGACGGGGTCGAGGGAATGCCGGGCGATGACGGCCTGCGCCGTGGGGCCGGTGAATGGAGGCTCGCCCGCCAGCATCTCGTACAGCACACATCCCAGGGCGTAGATGTCGGCACGGCCGTCCACCTGCGGGTCGGCCAGGGCCTGCTCCGGGCTCATGTACGCCGGCGTGCCGACGGAGACGCCGGTCTCGGTGACCCGGTCGCCGCCAGCGGCGCTGATCGCGCGGGCGATCCCGAAGTCGGCCACGAGGGCGTGGCCGCCGGAAAGGAGTATGTTCTCCGGCTTGATGTCACGATGGACGACGTTATGGCTGTGGGCATACCCGAGGGCGTCGGCGGTCTCGGCAACGATGGCGAGCGCGTCGGCGAGCGCCATCGGTCCGCCCTTCCGGATCCGGTCGCGAAGGGAATCACCCTCGACGTACGGCATCACGTAGTAGAGGAGGCCGCCGGCTTCGCC
This sequence comes from Gemmatimonadales bacterium, assembly GCA_035934835.1. Lineage (GTDB taxonomy): Bacteria > Gemmatimonadota > Gemmatimonadetes > Gemmatimonadales > GWC2-71-9 > CAMLHU01. The sequence goes on from DASYXP010000006.1 coordinate 1,199, forward strand.
CGAGTCGTACAACGGAAGGATGTTGGGGTGCTGCAGCCCGGCGGCAATGCGGATCTCGCGAAGGAAGCGCTCGACCCCGAGCGCGGCGGCGAGTTCCGGGCGCAGGACCTTGACCGCGACCGCGCGTTCGTGCTTGCGGTCGCGGGCGAGGTAGACCACGGCCATCCCGCCGCGCCCGAGTTCGCGCTCCAGCAGGTACCGATCGCCCAGCGCGTCGCGCAGGCGGTCCAGTGGGTCGGTCAGTCGCGGGCCTTGAAGGTGGTGTCCCGAACGTTACGGGACGCCGGCCCGGAAGGCCAGAGCATCGGCGCTCCCGGGATCCAGCTACCGGCCCATCGCGCGACGGAGCCCGGCCGCGGCCTTGCGGCGGATGGCGGCCTGCATCGGCGGCGTCCAGCCGAGGAGCCATCCGGCGGGCCCAAGGGCCTGGCGAGCCCAGCGGTGGAGGTCGAACCGGTCGACGTGCCTGACGATCAGGCCATCCCGGAACTCGAAGGTCGCTTCGATGACATTGTGGACCTGGCGCCCGGTGGCCGAGAAGCTGTACCACGCCTCCCAGTGCGCGGCGCCGGCATCGCCGCTTGCGCGGATATCGCGGCACTCGACCCGGAAGTCGGTGGCGCGTTCGCAGAGCATCCGCCACATGGCACTGACCTCGGCACCCTGCAACCCGACGAAGACCGGGTCGGAAAAGGTCGCATCAGGCGCGTAACACGCCGCCATCGCTGGGGCGTCACGGCGGGAGAGGGCAGCGTACAGGGCCGCGATGACCTCCGTGTTGCCGGTCACGGCGCCTGGCCCGGCCGGCGGAGCCGGGTCAGGGTCCGGTCGAGTGCCGCCGCGAACGCCCGGGTGCTCCGCGCGTCCCACGGCGGCGGCCCGCCGGTGACAGCACCCGCGATCCGCGCCTGCTCCATGAAATCCCTCAGCGAGAGCCGCTCACCGATCGTCTCCGGCGTGTGTTCGTCGCCGCGGGGATCGAGGACGACGATCCCCTTCGGGACGAGGATCGCGGCCAGCGGGATGTCCTGCGTCACGACGAGGTCCCCCTCCCTGGCGTGCTCGGCGATATGGCGGTCGGCGACGTCGGCGCCACCATCGACCCAGGTCGTGGTGACGAGCGGATACCCCGGCGGCGCCTGCAGCCGCTGGTTGGCCACCAGCACGACCTCGACCTGGAGCCGCCGGGAGGCGCGGAACACCAGGTCCTTCACCTCGCGGGGGGCGGCGTCGGCATCGACCCAGATCTTCAGGGTGTGCCCGCTCGCATGGCGCCGGTCACGGGCGGCGCTGGAGCGCCTGGAGCCGGCCCCGCGCCTCGCGGTCAGTGGAGTCGCGGCGGACCGCCTCCTGGTAGGCGGCGATGGCGGCGGCAGTGTCGCCCTTAAGGAGCTGGACGTTGCCGCGCATCACGGCGGTGCCGGAGGCGCCCGGGAAGTTCTCCTCGTTGAGCGAGAGCAGCGCCATCGCCTCGGCGAACTTCGATGCCTGCGCCAGGCGGAACGCCGCCGCGGGGAGGGAGGTCTCGCCGAAGTCGTAGGCGTCATGGCCGTAGTAACGCTGGCGCAGCGCCTTGTAGGCGCGCACCGCCGAATCGGCGCCGTTCGCCTGCGCCACGTCGGCCAGGAGCTGCGGCAGCGGCTCGGGAATGCTCACTCCCCGGTGACAGGTGACGCAGGAGACGGTCGGGTCTCCCGCGGCTCGACCGGGGAGGGTGTCCACCCGGCGGTCGATCTCCTCCACCATCCGCATCATCTGCCGGGCGATGAGCTTGGTCTCCTTCCGGTCGCTCGGGAAGTCGTAGGTCGAGAGCGGCTGGCCTTCCTCTCCCTGGTGGCAGAACTGGCACCGGACGCCGAGCGCCATCGTGAAGCCGCGCATCGTGCCGAGGACCTCGCGGACCGGCGTGTTGTGGGGGATGACCTTGGTGTTGACGAGCGAGTCGGGCGGGAACTTTCCCCCGACCGGTCCCTGTGCGGCGAGCGGCGCCGCGGCGATGACGAGGGCAAGGGAGATGACGGCGGTACGGGACACGGAAGCCTCAGGTTCTGGGGGTGCGCTCGTGCCGGTCCGGTCGGATCAGCGTGCTGCGCGGCGCCTGGTAAAAGTGGAAGTGTCAGCGCCCTGCCGCGAGTGCCGTCCGCGGATCGAAGCCTGACCGCCGGAGCGTTTCGAGCGGGGCAAAGAGGGGAGAGGGGAGCTCGGTCCAGCCGAACCAACCCCAGCCAGCGCACGTGTCGGGCTCGCGGAGTTCCGGCTCTCCGGCCGGCGCCTCCGCCACGACGAACAGCGTGACGTACTCCTTCCCCTCGGAGGGAAAGCGGTCGTGGGTCCAGGGGGCGGGGCCGACCCGCTCGAGCTCGAGTCCGGTCTCCTCCCGCGCCTCCCGGCGCGCACATTGCTCGACGCCCTCTCCCGATTCGAGATGCCCGCCCGGCGGTGCCCAGGTCCCCTCGCCATGCGATCCCCGCCGCCGGCCGAGAAGGATCTTCCCATCACGGAGGATGAGCACACCGACGCCGACCTGGGGGCGCAGGGTGGTCAGGCTCGATCACCCCGCCGAACCACATCCCGCAGCCATTTCTGCATCCCCGCCCGCCCCAGCGTGTCGACCAGCACACAATTGATTGACGCGAACGCCGCCACGACTTCCCATGACATCCCCGCAAGGGTGAGCAATCCCGCTCCCGCAGCAATGAGCAGCAGGGTCGTGACGGAGTCCGCCGTCTGAACGACCCGCAATCCCGTCGTCGTGGACTCGATCCGCAAGGTGGCGCGGCTCGCATATGCCCAGGGATCGATGCTCGATCGGTCGAAGGCCATGCCCCAGCGCTTCCGCGCCTGGAACGCGAGGGGGTCCGGCTGGGAAAAGTCGATCCCCTCGTTTCGCAATGCGGAGGCCAGGGCGGCCGGCAGTCCGCCCGGCGCCGTCGGGGCCGAGGGCGGTCCGCTGGTCTCGGCCGAGATCACATATGAGGAAGGGAATGGCATCGGGCCGTCGCTTGCCGCCGCACGAGGGGGAGGCGCCTTTCAGGTGTCGTCCTGTCTACCCGGTCGTGGTCCGCACGCACGGTGCTAGCTCTACCCGGTGGACGGCCGCCGTGAACGGCACGAGGCCCCGGACGGCCCGGGACCTCGAGGAGCTCCTGGAGGCGGCGGTCAGTACGCCTGACCGTCGGCCGTGAAGAGCGGGCCGGGTTCCCGGCCCTCGGCCACCGCCCTCAGGCGATAGAGCAGGGCGCCCCAGGTGGTGTTGGACGTGATGAAGAAGTCGGTCTCGGCCGCCCACCCGCCGTGGGTAAAGCGGAGCACGGCGCCGGCGGCGTGCGGGCCGACGACGAAGTTGATGAGCGTCCCCGCCCACTCCTCGCCGCTCTCGCACTGCCAGCTGGTCTGGTTCGGGGCCAGGAAGGTCTGGGGCCTGAGCCGGTACACCGAGCGCCGGCCGAAGAGCGCCACCTCGATGACGCCTGAGGCGCCGCCGGTGTGCTTCGCGTCGGCGGCCCACCAGCGGGCGAACCCTTCCGCCGAGGAGATCAGCGGATAGATGGCCTTCGGGGTGGCGGCGATCTGGATCTGGTGGCGGATGTCCGGCATCGGGGGCCTCGCTGGAGTGCAATGGAAATATCAGTCCGGCGCCACAGTGGCAACCCCGCCGTTCAGCTCGTGACCCCCAGGGCCTTCCGCACCGCCGGCGCCACCCGGGTACCGAAGAGCTCGATGGACCGCAGGATCCGGTCGTGGGGCATCGTCCCGACGCTGAACTGCAGCAGGAAGCGGTCGTTCCTGAAGACCTCGTGCTCGGCGAGGAGCTTGTCGGTCACCTGCGAGGGATCGCCCACGAGCAGGGCGCCCCCGGGGGCCACCTCCCGGTCGAAGTGCGCCCGGGTGGGTGGCGGCCACCCCCGCTCGCGGCCGATCCGCCCCATCGTGTCGGCATATGGCGGGAATGCCTCCTCCGCCGCGCGCGTCGCGTCATCGGCGATGTAGCCATGGGAATTGATCCCCACCCGCAGCGTGGCGGGATCGTGTCCCGCCTCGGCGCCGGCGGCGCGATAGAGGTCGACCAGCGGCGCGAAGCGGGCGGGCTGCCCGCCGATGATGGCGAGCGCCATCGGGAGGCCGAGGGTGCCGGCGCGGACCACCGACTGCGGGGTGCCGCCGACGGCCACCCATACCGGCAGCGGCCCCTGGATCGGGCGGGGGAAGACCGGCTGGTCGCGGAGCGGGGCGCGGTGGCGCCCCGACCAGGTGACCCGCTCCGCCGCACGCAGCTTGAGCAGGAGCCCGAGCTTCTCGGCAAAGAGGTCGTCGTAGTCGTTGAGGTCGTAGCCGAAGAGCGGGAACGATTCGGTGAACGATCCCCGGCCCGCCATGATCTCCGCCCGCCCCCCGGACAGGAGGTCGAGCGTGGAATACTGCTGGAAGACGCGGACCGGGTCGTCGGAGCTGAGGACGGTGACGGCGCTGGTGAGCCGGATGCGCCGGGTCCGGGCCGCGGCCGCGGCGAGGACCACGGCTGGCGCGGACACCGAGTAGTCGGCGCGGTGGTGCTCGCCGATGCCGAAGACGTCGAGTCCCACCTGGTCGGCCAGCTCCACCTCCTCGAGGAGGTCCTTGAGCCGCTGCGCCGTACTGATGGTGACGCCGTGCCGGTCGGGCGTGGTCTCGCCGAAGGTATAGATGCCGAGTTCCATGGGGTCCGATATGTGGAAGAAGCGATGCCGCGTCGCGGCCGTCAGGTGATGGGCGCCGTCCCGAAGCCCTTTCGCGTCATCTCTCCCCAGCCGCGCCGCCGCCGCACCGCCGCCACCAGCCCCTTGAACCGCCACCAGGTATGCAGCTGGTGGTACCCGATCCCTTCGAGCACCGACACCAGCATCAGGCCCAGCATCTGGCGGGTGCGGGGATAGCGCCGGAACGCCAGCTCCTCGAGGCTGATGGCTGCGAGCGAGAGCGAGATGCCGAGTGCGAAGGCGAGGAGGAGGAACGCGGCAACGAAGCGAGGGTCCGCCCGGCCGAGGAGGATGGTGACCACGAACGCGGCGTAGCCCGCGAGTTCGATGATCGGTCCGAGCATCTCGAGCAGGACGTAGTACGGCACCGCGAGCATGCCGATGCGCCCGTAGCGCGGGTTGAAGCACATCCCGCGGTGGCGCCACAGCACTTCGGTGAGCCCGCGGTGCCAGCGCTCGCGCTGGCGGGCCAGGACCTTGAGGGTCTCGGGACATTCGGTCCACGCCACCGGATCGGCCACGAAGCTGATCCGGCAGGGGATCCCTTGCCGCCGGCAGTGACGGTGGAGCCGGACCACGAGCTCCATGTCCTCGCCCACGGTGGTGGTGTCGTAGCCCCCCGCCGCCACGACGAGCGAGCGCTTGAACATCCCGAACGCGCCCGAGATGATGAGCGTGGCGCCCATCGCGTCCCACCCCACCCGCCCGCTCAGGAAGGAACGCAGGTACTCCACCACCTGCACCCGGGCCAGGAAGCTCCCCGGCAGCTCCACCCGCGTCACCCGGCCACCGGCCACGGTGCATCCATTCGCTATCCGGATGATCCCCCCCGCCGCGACGGTGCTGTCGTCCTCGAGGAAGGGGCGGACGATGCGGGTGAGGGCGTCGCGCTCGACCAGGCTGTCGACGTCGATGGCGCAGAAGAGCGGCGTCCGGACGTGCGCGAGCCCCGCGTTGAGCGCGTCGGCCTTGCCGCCATTCTCCTTGTCGATGACCCAGAGCCCCTGGTGGGTCCGGCTCCGGTACACGCTGCGGACCGGTCGGTGGCCGACGTCGCTGGTCGGGGCCCGCGGGGCGGCCACGAGGTCGAACGCCTCCGTGAGCCGGGCGAGCGTGCGGTCCTTCGACCCGTCGTTGACCACCAGCACCTCGTACTCCGCATACTCGAGCGTCAGCAGCGCGCGGACCGATTGGACGCAGGTGGCCTCTTCATTGTAAGCCGGCGCCACCACAGTGACCGGCGGCGTGCCGCCGACGGTGAGTGCATCCACCATGTCCACCGACCGGAGCCGCGCCGCGTAGCGCCGGAGCGAGGCCAGCGCGACGAGCGTGGTGCCGACGTACACGGCGTTGAGCACCACGAAGTACGCCAGGACCTGCGCGTTGAGCGCATCGAGCACCGGGGCCCACCAGCTCACGAGGCGGGCTCCTGCAGCACCTCGCTGGCGATGAGCGCCTCGGGGCCTCCGGCCGCCGCGAACGACGCGAGCGTGATCCGCCCCGGCCCCGCCGCCAGGCCGCGCGCCGCGTGCTCGGCCACCCAGCGCGAGCGATCGGCCAGCGAGTCGGCCAGAAGCGGCACGTCCTCGGCCCCGCCGAGCGCGCCGAGTGCCCGCACCGCCGCAAGGCGCACCGCTTCGGACGGGTCGTGGATGCGCGCCCGGATGGCCGGGAGGTGCTCGGCGTGCCCCACCCGGGCCAGGAGCCGGAGCGCCGCCGATAGGAGCTCCGGGTCCTCCTCCCGGCCGAGGATCGCTGCGGCGGTGGCGGCCGCGGCGGCGTCGTTCAGGCGGGCGAGCGCATCGCAGGCGACGGCGCGCACCCGTGGCGGGCGCGTGGGATCGGCGAGCGCCGCGCGGAGCGCCGGCGCGATCGGCGGGCCGAACGCCGCCAGCATCGCGGCCAGGTAGCTCGGGCGCCACTCCTGGAACCGGTGGAGGTGCGCCACCATCGCCGCGGCGTGCCGGGCCGTCCCCTCGCGAGCGATGGCCCGCGCGGCGACCATCGCCACCAGCGGCGAGGGGTCGTCGAGCGCAGCGGCGAGGACATCGGTGTCTTCGGGACGCGAAAGGAGGCCAAGCGTCTCCACCGCGACGGCCCTGCTCTCGGCGGAGCGCGCGCGGAGCCCGGCGGTGGCGGCCGGCAGGAGGGGCCGCGCCAGTTCCCGGAGCCGGGCGCGTTCGGGCCCGGTCACGCGGCGGACGAACCGCGCCAGGAACTCCGTCAGGTATGGCGCTTCGTCCGGCCGGAGGCCCGCGATGATGCCGGAGCCGTCGCTTTCGCCGCCCAGGACCTCGAGGATGCGCCCTTCCCACCGC
>DASYXP010000225.1:0-1701 GCA_035934835.1 Gemmatimonadales bacterium
GTGCGCGAGAACGTCGGGCTCTTCGACGTGTCCCACATGGGCGAGTTCGAGGTGTCCGGCGTCGATGCGCGCGCCTGGGTCAACAAGATCACCTGCAACGACGCCGGCCAGCTCCAGCCCGGCGAGGTGCAGTACTCGGCGCTCCTGACCGAGGCGGGGACCTTCGTGGACGACTGCACCGTCTACCGCTTCGAGGACAAGGTGATGCTGGTGGTCAACGCCGCCAACATCGCCAAGGACTGGGAGCACATCGTGTCGCTGAAGGGCGGGGCCAACATCCGCCTCAAGGACATTTCGCACGAGGTGGGGCTCCTGGCGCTGCAGGGCCCGAACGCGGAACCGGTGCTGCAGAAGTTCACCGACATCAAGCTCCACGCGCTCCAGTACTACCACTTTGCCACCGGCAAGGTGGCGGGGAAGCAGGTGTTCCTCTCCCGCACCGGCTACACCGGCGAGGACGGCTTCGAGATCTACTGCCGGTCCTCCGACACGCCGGCCATCTGGGACGCGCTCATCGTCGAGGGGAAGGTCCCGCCCATCGGCCTGGGCGCGCGCGACAGCCTGCGGCTCGAGGTGGCGTATCCGCTCTACGGCAACGACATCGACGACACCACCACCGCCTGGGAGGCGGGGCTCGGCTGGATCGTCAAGATGGAGAAGGGGAACACCTTCGTCGGCCTCGATGGCCTGAAGCGCCAGAAGCTCGACGGCGTCAAGCGGAAGCTCGTCGGCTTCAAGCTCCTGGAAAAGGGGTTCCCGCGCCACGGGTACGACGTGTACCACCAGGGCAAGAAGGTCGACATCGTGCGGAGCGGCACCGTGAGCCCCTCCACCGGCGAGGCGATCGGGATGACCTACCTCCCCGCCGATGCGGCCGTGCCGGGCACCAGGTTCGAGGTCGACTGCCGCGGCACCCGCGTCCCGGCCGAGGTGGTCAAGCGGCCGTTCTACACCAAGGGCTCGGCAAGGAAGAAGTGACCTCACCCCCGGGCCCCCTCTCCACGGATGTGGAGAGGGGGAACGGGGGAGCGGACGCCCATGCCCCTCCGCATCGCCATCCTGACCATCTCCGACGCCGGCAGCCGGGGCGAGCGCGCCGACACGTCGGGCGACGCGATCGCCGAGTGGGCGTCGGTGCGCGGCTACGCGCTGGCGGAGCGCACCCTTGTGGCCGATGAGCCCGCCGCCATCTCGGCCCGGCTGTCGGAGTGGGCCGATCGCGGCGCGGCCGACCTGATCCTCACCACCGGCGGCACCGGCCTGGCGCCCCGCGACACCACGCCCGAGGCCACCGAGCGCGTGCTCGAGCGCCGGGCGCCCGGGATCGCGGAGCTCCTGCGGGCCAGTGCCGTTCCCACCAACCCGCGGGCGGCGCTCTCCCGCGGTGTCGCCGGGGTGCGGGGCCGGGCGCTCATCGTCAACCTTCCCGGCTCCACCGCCGGCGTGCGCGAGGGGCTGGCGGCGCTGGAGCCGGTGGTGGAGCACGCGGTGGACCTCGTCACCGGCCGGCGGACGGCGCACTGATGCCCAGGATCCTCCTCACGATGGACGACCTCGAGACCGCCGTGCGCTCCAACGCGGCGCTCGAGGCCGCCGGCCACCAGACGGCGATGGTCGCCGCGGTGGACGACGTCCGCGCCGCCGTCCGCCGCGAGCACCCCGACCTCGTGGTGCTCACCGGTGGCGTCCGCGAACCCCGCG
>DASYXP010000077.1:0-3137 GCA_035934835.1 Gemmatimonadales bacterium
GGCGGACGTGATCGCGTACAGGTTCGACGGGGGCGGGCACGCGTGGCCGGGGGGGACGCAGTACCTGCCGGCCGGGTTCGTGGGGCGGGTATCGCGGAACGTCGACGCCAGCGAGGAGATCTGGCGGTTCTTCGCACGACACTCCAGATAGCGTGCGCCCGGTGCGCCGGCAGTCGAGTTGCACCGGTAAAACAACCGTTTTATACATCCGTATGTCAGCCCCAGCCCTCGCAGTCGGCTCGTGGAGATGCGGATGTCGAAGAAGCTCCGGATACTGATCGGCGTCGTAATCATCGTGGGTGGCGTCATCTGGTGGCTCACCCGCACCCCGAAGTACCTGACCCTCACCGGGATCGTCACCACCAATGACGTGGTGGTGAGCCCCCTCGTCTCGGGCCAGGTCGGGCAGTTCCTGGTGGTCGAGGGAGACTCGGTCAAGCCGGGCCAGCTCCTCGCCACGATCGTCCCCGACGAACTCCGCGCCGACCGCAACTACTACCTCCACTCCGCCCAAGGCTTTGCCGCCGAGGCGGCGGCGAGCGAGGCGACCCTCCGCTTCCAGGTGCAGCAGGCCGCCTCCCAGCTCCGCGAGGCGGAAGCGAACCTCGCCGCCACGAAGGCCCAGCAGGCCGAAGCGCAGGCGACGGTCGACAACGCGAAGCGGAACTGGGACCGCGCCGAGGCGCTGGCCAAGGCGGGGCAGCTGGCACCCCAGGACGCCGACCAGAGCCGAACTACGTGGGTGGTGGCCGAGGCACGGCTCGACGCCGCCGACAAGCAGGTGACGGCGGGCGAGGCGGCGGTGGCGCTCGCCCGCGCGCAGGCGGATCAGGTGACGGCGACGCGCCAGGCTGCGCTGAGCGCCCGGCAGCAGGAGGCGGCCGCTTCCGCCCAGGCCACCAAGGCCGACGTCCGGCTCGGCTACACCGAGCTCCGCGCCCCGATCGGCGGGTTCGTGGACGTGCGGGCGGCGCGCACCGGCGAGGTGGTGAACGCCGGCCAGCCCGTCGTCACCCTCATCGACCCCGACGACCTCTGGATCCGCGCCGACGTCGAGGAGACGTACGCCGACCGGGTGCGGCCGGGGGATTCGCTGAGCGTGCGCCTCCCGTCCGGCGAGGTCCGGCGCGGCGTCGTCTTCTATCGCGGCGTGGACGCCGGCTTCGCCACCCAGCGCGACGTGAGCCGCACCAAGCGGGACATCAAGACCTTCGAGATCCGGATCCGGCTCGACAACCGCGACCGGCGGCTGGCGGTCGGGATGACGGCGTACGTCCTCTTCCCGACCGCGAGACCGGCCGAGCGTGGGGCGCCGCCGGCGCCCCCCACGCCGGACGATCGACCCGCTCCGCCCGCGTCCCGATGACCGTCGCCATCGACGTCCGGAACATCGTCAAGCGCTTCGGCGACTTCACTGCCGTGGCGGGGATCTCCTTTGCCGTCCAGGACGGTGAGATCTTCGGCCTCCTCGGCCCCAACGGCGCCGGGAAGTCCACCCTCATCCGGATGATGACGACCTTGGTACCGCCCACGGAGGGGACGGCGATCATCGGCGGCTTCGACGTGGCGCAGGACCCCGACGGCGTGCGGAACGTGATCGGCGTCATCCCGCAGGCGATGACGAGCGACATCGACCTCACCGTCGAGGAGAACATCCGGATCTTTGCGCGGCTCTACGGCGTCCCGAAGGAGAAGCGGGTCCGGCTCACGAAGGAGCTCCTGGAGGCGGTCGAGCTGACCCAGTGGGCCGACAAGCCGGTCAAGAACCTGTCGGGCGGGATGCGCCGGCGGGTCGAGATCGCGCGCGGGCTCATCCACGAGCCGAAGATCTTCTTCCTCGACGAACCGACCACGGGGCTCGACCCGGTGTCCCGCACGGCGGTCTGGGAGATGCTCCGGAAGGTCAAGCAGGAACGGGACCTCACGGTGCTCATCACCACCCACTACATGGACGAGGCCGACAAGCTCTGCGACCGCATCGCGATCGTGGACCACGGGAAGCTCGTGGCCCTCGACTCCCCCCTCCGGCTCAAGGCGGCGATCGGCGGGACCAACGCGGTCGAGGTCGCGTTCGACCACGCGCCCGACGGGTGGAAGGACCGCCTCGGCGCCGTGCCGGCGGTCGAGGCGGTGACCCAGGACGGGAACGTCTTCCGGCTCCATTCGAAGGACGGCCCCGCCACCACGCTCGGGCTCCTCGACCTGGCCCACGAGGCGGGGGTGGAGGTGCGGTCGTTGTCGGTCCAGAGCGCCACCCTCGACGACGTCTTCGTCCACTTCACCGGTCGCCAGCTCCGCGACCAGCTGCAGGAGGCGTCGGCGGCGGACCGGCTGGCGCCCTTCCGCCGATGAAACGCGTCGAGGTCGGGCGTGCGGCCGCCATCATCGAGCGGGAGCTGATCCGGTTCAAGCGGAGCCGGGCGCTGCTCATCATGTCGCTCACGGCGCCGCTGGTGCAGCTCATCGTCCTCGGCTACGCCTTCGGCGGCGCGGTCAAGCACCTCCGGCTCGGCGTGGTGGACCAGGACGGCGGACTCCCGGCGGTCAAGCTCCGTGAGCTGGCCGGGGCCGTCTCGGCCAACGCCCAGACGTTCACGCAGTATTCGTATGGCGACATGGGGCGGGCGCTGACCGACCTCAAGAACGGCCACCTCAACGGGGTGCTCGCCATCCCGCCCGGATTCTCCCGCAAGATGCTGGCGGGCCAGGGTCCGAAGGTGGCGCTGATCGAGGACAACTCGGACAACTTCGTCGCGGCGAGTCTGGCGGGGAGCCTCACCGGCGTGGTGCAGGCGTACGACCAGCCGCCGGAGACGTCGGACCGGATGGCGGGCGCCACCCAGCTCGAGCAGGTCGAGGTGTACCCGTACGTGCCCTACATCCAGTACCTGCTGCCGGGCTCGATCGTGATGTCGATCTTCATGATGGTGATGATCGGCGGCGGGATCATCTACATCGATGACAAGGCGCGCGGGCTGCACGAGGGCTATCTCGTCACGCCCATCACCCGCCTCGAGCTCATCTTCGGGTTCAACATCGCGGGCGCGATCAAGGCGATCATCGCCGGTTCCGTGCTCATGACCATCGGTTCGCTCATCGCCGGCATCCCGGATCCGTTCGCGCCCGTGCGGCTCATC
>DASYXP010000085.1:0-6721 GCA_035934835.1 Gemmatimonadales bacterium
CCGACCGGCCGCTGGCCCGCCGGATGGTCCGGTTCCGGGGCGCCGCGACCGCGCTCGTGCGGTTCCGGGTCCCCGCCCGCCAGGTCGGGGAAGGCGAGCATCTCCTCCGCGCCAGGATCTCGGCCACGGTCGACTCCGAAACGCGGGACGACGAGCGCTGGGCCCTCCTGCACGTCGCCGCGACGCCGGGGATCGTGCTCGTGGCGGCGCCGCCGGACTGGGACGGCCGCCAGCTCTACCGTACGCTGCGCGACGTGTCCGACCTCCCGGTGCGCGGATTCGTGAGGCTGGGCGCCCGCTGGTTCACGATGGATGCCCTCGCGCCGGTCCCGGTCACGACCGTCACCTCCGCCGCTTCGCGGGCCGACCTCCTGGTGCTCGAGGGCGCGCCCGGTGCGTCATTCGAGCGCATCCCGGCGCGGGGACTCTGGCGCTGGCCCGCCGGCAGCTCCGGCAGCGCGCCGCTCCCGGGCGACTGGTACGTTTCTCCCGGCGGCCCCTCGCCGCTCACCGGCGCCTGGGCGGGGACCGACCCGGATTCGCTGCCGCCGCTCGTCGAGGTGAGCCCGCTCGAGCCCGCCTCCGGCGATTGGATCGGCGCGGTGGCGCAGCTCGGGCGCCGTGGCGCCGAGCGGCCGGTGGTCATCGGGAGGGAACGGGGTGGCCACCGCGAACTCCTGGTGGCGGGTGGCGGCTTCTGGCGCTGGGCTTTCTCGGGCGGCGCCAGCGAGCAGGTGTATCGCGCGTGGGTCGCGTCGTCGGCGTCCTGGCTCCTCGGCGGCACCGACCCCCGGCTCGGCGCGGCGCGGCCCATCCGGCCGGTGGCGACGCGGGGGACGCCGCTCTCGTTCGCCTGGATCGGCGCCGGGGTGCCGTCACCGCTCGCGGTGTCGTGGGCGGGCGATTCGCTCCACCGCACCGACACCCTCCGGTTCGACGGGGCGCGCCGCGCCGAGGTGTACCTCCCAGTCGGCGTGTATCGATATCACCTGGCCGATGGCGGCACTGGGACGGTCGCGGTGGAGCCGTGGTCGCTGGAGTTCGTGCCCCGCATGCCGGTCCTTGCGGCGCACGCCGCCTCGTCGACGTGGGCGCCCGACGCCCGGCAGGCGGCGCGCGACCGGCTCTGGCTCTTTGCCCTCACACTCGTGGCGTTCGCAGCTGAATGGGCGCTGCGCCGCCGCCGCGGACTTCGGTGACATGACCCACGGACGACTTTTACCCGACGATCGCCCCGGCCTCTGGGCCCGGATCAAGCGGCTGGGCCGGACCGACGTCGGCGCGTTGTTGCGCGGACTCAACGCCGCCGACCTCGAGGCGCTCGAGCAGGTCCTCCTCGAGGCCGATTTCGGCGTCCCGGCCACGCTCGACCTGGTCAAGTGGCTCGAGGCCGAGGTGCGGGCCGGGCGGCTCAAGTCGGAACCGGACCTCCGGGACGCGCTGCACGGGAAGATCGTCGAACTCCTGTCCGCGCCGGGCGATCCGGGGACGATCGCGCGCGCCGCGCCGCCGGGTCCGACGGTCATCCTCGTGGCGGGGGTGAATGGCGCCGGAAAGACCACTACCATCGCGAAGCTTGCCACCCGGCTCGGCCGGGAGGGGCGGCGCGTCCTCCTGGCCGCAGCCGACACCTACCGCGCCGGCGCCATCGCGCAGCTCGAGACGTGGGCATCCCGGATCGGCGTGCCCTGCGTTGCAGGGGCGCCGGGCGGCGATCCGGCGGCCGTGGCCTTCGACGCCATCACCGCCGCGGAGGCACGTGGCGCCGACACCGTGATCGTGGACACCGCCGGCCGGCTCCACACGCAGGAGGGGCTGATGGACGAGCTCCGGAAGGTCGTCCGCGTGGTGGCGCGGCGCGGGGAGGGATCGCCACACGAGACGTTCCTCGTCCTCGACGGCACGGTGGGACAGAATGCGGTGAGCCAGGGGAAGCAGTTCTCCCAGGTGCTGGCGCCCACCGGGCTCATCGTGACCAAGCTTGACGGCACCGCCCGCGGTGGCGCGCTGGTGGCGCTCCGGCGCGAGCTCGCGGTGCCGATCCGGTTCGTCGGCACCGGCGAGTCGGTCGAGGACCTCCAGCCATTCGATCCCGCCGCCTTCGCGGCGCGGATCCTCGGGCGCGATCCCGACGGCGCTCCCTCCCGCTGATGCCGCCCCTCCGGCTCGACACGCCGATCAAGTTCCTCAAGGGGATCGGGGAGCGCCGCGCCGAGCTCTTCGGCCGGCTCGGCGTCGAGTCGGCGCAGGACCTGCTGTGGCACCTGCCGCACCGCTACCTCGACGCATCGGACCTGACGCCACTTGCCGCGGCCCGGGTCGGGATGGAATGCAGCTGCGTCGGGCGGGTGGTGGCCAAGCGGATCGTCCCGATGCACCGGCTCCGGGTGTTCCGCGCGGTCCTCCGCGACGGGAGCGGGCTCCTCGAATGCGCCTGGCCGGGTCAGCCCTTCCTCGACCGCACCATCCGCGAGGGCCAGACGCTCCTCGTCACCGGCCCGGTCCGGTTCTACCACGGCCGCCAGATGGTCCCGCGTGAATTCCTGGTGCTCGGCGAAGGCGATGCCGATGGCGAGTCCGACGCCGAGGAGTCCAGCTGGGGCGGGCGGGTGCTGCCGGTCTATCCCGCCACCGAGGGCCTCAGCCACAAGACGATCCGCGGGCTCATCGACCGGCACCTCGACGAACTCGTGGCGCTCGCCCGGGATCCGTTCCCCCCCGCGTGGGCCGAAGGACTCGGGCTCCCCGAACTCTCCACGGCGCTCCGGGCGGTGCATCACCCGGCGAGCGTCGCGGAGGCCGAGTCGGGCCGCCGCCGGCTCGCGTTCGACGAGCTCTTCGACCTGCAGCTGATGCTGGCCCGCGCGCGGCTCCTCGCCAAGCGGTCACGCGCCGGGATCCGGTTCGAGCCGAAGCGCACCTTCACGAGCCGCCTCCGGGAGACCCTGCCGTTCTCCCTCACCGCCGGCCAGCGGGACGCCGTCACGGCCATCTTCGCCGACATGGCGGCGCCGGAGCGGATGCATCGCCTCCTGATGGGCGATGTCGGCACCGGCAAGACGGTCGTGGCCCTCTTCGCGATGCTGCTGGCCGTGGAGAACGGCCACCAGGCCGCACTGATGGCGCCGACGGAGCTGCTGGCGGAGCAGCACGCCGACACCCTGGCCGCCCTCCTCAAGCCGCTCGGGCTCGTACCCGAACTCCTCCTCGGCCGCCAGTCCGCGAGCGAAAAGGCCGCCGTCCGCGCCCGGCTCTCCTCCGGCGCCGCGCAGGTGGTGGTCGGCACCCACGCGCTCCTGCAGGACCGGGTCGCGTTCGCCCGGCTCGGCCTGGTCGTCATCGACGAGCAGCATCGGTTCGGCGTCGAACAACGCGCGGCGCTGATCGGCAAGGGCGCGGCGCCCGACGTCCTGCTCCTGACCGCGACCCCCATTCCGCGGTCGCTGGCGCTCACCGTGTACGGCGACCTCGACGCCTCCCTGCTCCGGGAGCGGCCGCCGGGGCGGGGGAGCGTCAAGACGGCGCTGCGGGCCGGCGCCGGCCGCGAGAAGGTGTTCGCGTTCGTCCACGCTGAGGCGAGGGCGGGGCGGCAGGCCTACGTGGTGCTGCCGATCATCGCGGAATCGGAGAAGGCCGACCTGCGGGCCGCCACGACGATGGCCGAGGCGCTGCAGGCACAGTGGCCCGACATCACCGTCGGCCTCGTGCACGGACGCTTGAAGCCCGAGGAGCGCGACGGCGTGATGCGCGAGTTCCGCGCCGGGCGGGTGCAGGTGCTCGTGTCCACGACCGTCATCGAGGTCGGGATCGACGTCCCCAACGCCACGGTGATGGTGATCGAGCATCCGGAACGGTTCGGGTTGGCGCAGCTGCACCAGCTGCGGGGGCGGGTGGGGCGGGGTGGGAATGCGAGCCAGTGCATCCTGCTGACCGACGGGCGTGTGCCGCCGCGGCTCAAGGCCTTCGCCGCCACCGACGACGGGTTCGAGATCGCCGAGCTGGACCTGAAGGAGCGGGGAATGGGGGACCTGATCGGCCAGCGGCAGTCGGGGACCTTCGAGATCCGCCATGCCCGGCTTCCGGACGACCAGGACCTCCTGGGCCGGGCGCGTTCGCTCGCGCAGGAGGTCATCGCCGCCGACCCGGACCTCCGCCGCCCGGCGAACGCCGCGATCCGGGAGCGGGCGCTGGCGCGGTATCCGCGGGCGGTGGAGCTGTTCCGCGTGGGGTGAGCGCGTGGCGCTCCGCTAGAATCGGATCGTCCCCCCCACATCGAGTCGGCTCTGGCGCGACTCCACCAGCGGCGCGAACGGGATGTTCTCCGGCGGACCGCGCGGCCGCGCGAGCTCCCAGATGAATCCCGCGGCGGCGCTCAGGAACAGCGCCTCGCCGCCCCAGAGCCAGCGCCCCGCCCGCCGGTCGTGGGTCAGTGATGCCTGGTAATACCCCTCGGACACCGGATCGAGGTAGTGCCCGTCCGGCCCCGTGTTGCAGCGGGTCTGGTCGGTCAGGCAATAGTCCTCGAGCGCGCTGAATGCCCGGTCGGCATCGACGTGCTCGGCCTGGCTCAGCATCCCGAAGGCGAGGGAGCTGCCGAGCGCGACCCACTTGCCGTACCGGATGACCGGCGGCGAACGCCGGACCGGCGCCTGGCCCGCCAGGGTGCCGGCGCCAGCGGCGGCCATGGCGATGCATAGCGCCAACCTCGCGACGATCGCCCGCAGACTCACTTCGACGCCATCCGGTGCAGGTCGCCGCGGCCGCCGACGATCAGCAATCCGTCGGGGAGCACGATCGGTGGCTGGACCAGCGGTCGCCCGACCGCCACTCGCCACGCCTCCTGGCCACCGGGGCCCAGCGCGCGGAGGGTGCCGTCGGCCATCCCGATGAGGAGCCAGCCGCGCCACGGCAGCGGCGGGGCGCTCGCCGGGTCCTCGAGCGTGGCGTAGCGCTCGGCCGCCGGGTGGAGGAGGGGCACGCGAAAGACCCCGCCAGCCTGGGTCACGATCCACGCCGTATCGTGCGTGACCGTGGGAGCCACGAGGATCGGGCCATCGAGGTGGACCTGCCACGCCACGCTGAGGTCAGCGAGGCGGATGGCGGCGAGGTCGCCGGTGCCGGTGGGGAGGAGGGCCAGCGAGTCGGTCACCACCCACGGCGCCGAGGCGGCTCCCGGAGCCCGCACGGCGGCGACGAGCTTCCCGTCCGAGAGGTGCAGGCGGTAGAGCGTGTCCCCGGTGGCCACCACGATCTCGCCGGGCCGGCCTGCCACCGGGGCTTCCGCGGCCGGCGCCATCCGGTGGACCCACCGACCCTCGCCGTGCACACGGTCGAGGGCGATCACGTTCCCGGTCCGGGGCGCGGCGACGATGAGCGAGTCGGTAAGCAGCAGCGGCAGGGCGATCCGGCCCGTGTGGCGGCGGCGCCAGATGTCGTAGCCATTGGCGCGATGGAACGCTTCCACGGAGCCGTCGGGGCGGTCGCTGGCGGCGTAGATCGTGTCACCCGGGCCGGCCAATCCCGCCGACGCGCCGCCGTTCAGGCGATTGTCCCAGGCCTTCTTGCCACGGGCGAGGGTGATGGCGACGAGCCGCCGGTCATACCCGGTGCCGACCAGCGTGTCACCCCGGAGGAGCATCGGGCCGAGGAAGCCCTGGTTGACCCGGGCCAGCCACCGCTGTTCGAGCGGCGCCGGATGGGCGGAGTCGGCTGCAAGCGGCGCGTCGGGGATCGGCCGCACGTACGCGCAGGCCGCGTTGACCAGCCCCGCGCCCACGGCTACACTCCACGCTCGTCGCAGTCCTCGTCCCATTCCACGGATCCTTTGATGGCGGCAGTGACCATCTCCGAGCTCGGCGGCCACGTCGGCGAGTCCGTGACCGTCCGTGGCTGGGCCATGACCACGCGGTCCAGCGGGAAGATCGCGTTCCTCGTCCTGCGCGACGGCACCGGCTACCTGCAGGCGGTCTTCAGCCGGAAGGAGGTGTCCGACGCGGTGTGGGACGCCTTCCAGCGGCTGACCCAGGAGACCTCCCTGGCGGTGACGGGGACGGTGCGGGCGGAGCCCCGGTCACCCGGCGGGTTCGAGCTCACGGCCACGGACCTGGCCATCATCGGGCCGAGCGTCGACTTTCCCATCTCTCCTAAAGAGCATGGGACGAGTTTCCTCTTCGAACATAGACATCTCTGGCTCCGGAGCCGGCGCCAGGTGGCCATCGCCCGGGTCCGGAATGAGGTGGTGCAGGCCATCCGGGACTTCTTCTACGAGCGCGGCTTCGTCCTGGTGGACACCCCGATCCTCACCGGCTCGATCGGGGAGCAGGCCGGGGAGCTCTTTGCCACGGACTACTTCGACCTGGGCAAGGCGTACCTGGCCCAGACGGGGCAACTCTACGGCGAGGCGGCGGCGGCGGCGCTCGGCAAGATCTACTGCTTCGGGCCCACGTTCCGCGCCGAGAAATCGAAGACCCGGCGGCACCTGACCGAGTTCTGGATGGTGGAGCCGGAGGTGGCGTGGAACGATTCCGCCGCCAACATGCGCCTGCAGGAGGAGTTCGTCTCCTACATCGTGGCCCGCGCGCTCGACCGGGCGCGGGAGCCGCTCAAGGAGCTCGAACGGGACACGGCCCCGCTCGAACGGGTCACGGCGCCGTTCCACCGCATCTCCTACACCGACGCCGTCGCCAAGCTCAATGCCCTCGGCTCCGACATCACCTGGGGC
>DASYXP010000105.1:0-1901 GCA_035934835.1 Gemmatimonadales bacterium
TGGCCGACCTTCGGCGCCTCGACACCGAGGAGGCCAAGGTCATCCTGGGCGCCGCGGTCATCGACGACGTCCTCGGCCTCGTCATCCTCTCCGTGGTCTCGACCATCGCGGGGGGCACGGCGGTCGGCGTC
Organism: Gemmatimonadales bacterium; assembly: GCA_035934835.1. Lineage (GTDB taxonomy): Bacteria > Gemmatimonadota > Gemmatimonadetes > Gemmatimonadales > GWC2-71-9 > CAMLHU01. The sequence continues at coordinate 132 of DASYXP010000105.1, forward strand.
GGCGCCGGCTTCCGCGTGCTGCTGGTGGCCGTCGGCTTCCTCGTCGTGGCCGTGGTGCTGGGGCTCAAGCTCGCCCCGCGGCTCTTCGACCGCATCGAGGCGATGCGCGTCCGCCACGTGCTCGTGGTCTTCGCCATCGCCTTCGCGCTCCTCATGGCCGCGCTCGCCGATGCGGCGGGCTCGGCGATGATCATCGGCGCCTTCGCCGCCGGGCTCATCCTTTCGGGGACGAACCAGTTCCACGTCATCGAGGACCGCGTGCGCCCGGTCGGGGCGGTGCTGACGCCGGTCTTCTTCGTGAGCGTCGGCGCCCAGGCCAACCTGGATCTCCTCGACGTCACCCGCCCCGGCGCGCTCGCGATGCTGGGAGTGGCCGTGGTGCTCACGGCGCTGGCGCTCGTCGGGAAGCTGGTGGCGGGGTGGGCGTCGCCCTGGGGCCGGTTCGACCGGATGACCGTCGGCATGGGCATGGTGCCACGCGGCGAGGTCGGGCTCATTTTCGCCGACATCGGCCGCCGCACCGGGATCCTCGGCGAGCCGGTGTTCAACGCCGTGCTCCTGATGGTGCTCGCCACCACCATCGCGGCGCCGATCGGGCTCAAGAAGCGCTTCGCGCGCCTCGGGGCACGGGCGGTATGACGGCGGCCAAGGTCCGCACCCGCGCCGAGGCCGCGGCCTGGCGCCGGGACCAGCAGGGGCCGGTGGTGTTCACCAACGGCGTGTTCGACCTGGTCCATCCGGGTCACGTGGAACTCCTCGAGCGCGCGCGCGCCGAGGGTGCCGCCCTGGTGGTGGGCGTCAACTCGGATGCGTCCGTGCGCCGCCTCGCCAAGGGCGCCGAGCGCCCGATCGTGCCGGAAGCGGCGCGCGCGCGTGTGCTCGCCGCCTTCGGGGCGGTCGACTGCGTGGTGCTCTTCGATGAGGACACCCCGTTCGAGCTCATCCAGGCCCTCGAGCCCGACGTCCTCGTGAAGGGCGCCGACTACACCCTCGATCGCATCGTCGGCGCCGACCTGGTCGAGGGGCGCGGCGGCCGCGTCATCCGCGTCCCGGTCGTGGCCGGGTTCTCCACTTCCTCCATCGTCGAGCGTCTGCGTGCCTCGTCCTGACGGCCGTCAAGCCGACCAGCTCCGCCCCCTGTCCCTCGAACGCGGCGCCAACCCGTACGCCGAAGGATCCTGCCTCATCCGGATGGGGGGCACGCTGGTGCACTGCACCGCGAGCGTCGAGGCCGGGGTGCCGCCCTTCAAGAAGGGGAGCGGGGAAGGGTGGGTCACCGCCGAGTACGCGATGCTCCCCCGCGCCACGACGGAGCGCACCGACCGCGAGCGCCGGGGGGCCGGTGGGCGCACGATGGAGATCCAGCGCCTGGTCGGTCGTTCGCTCCGTGCCGCGATGCGGACGATGGCCTTCGGGGAGTTCACCATCAAGGTCGACTGTGACGTCCTCCAGGCCGATGGCGGCACCCGCACCGCCAGCATCACCGGCGGCTGCATCGCGCTGGCCGACGCCTGCCGCTGGGTGTCGGAACAGAACGGCGGCATCGACCCCTTCGGGGATCTCGTGGCCGCCATCTCCGTCGGCGTCGTCGACGACGAGCCGCGGCTCGACCTGATGTACCTCGAGGACAAGGACGCCGGCGTCGACTCGAACGTCGTGATGGTCCACCCCGACCGCTTCGTCGAGGTGCAGGGGACCGGCGAACACGCCACCTTCAGCCGGGCCGAGCTCGACCGCCTCCTCGATCTCGCCGCCGGCGGCATCCGCCAG
>DASYXP010000233.1:0-2248 GCA_035934835.1 Gemmatimonadales bacterium
AGCGGGGTGAGAGTGATGATGAGGGAGAGGGGGTCGGAAGGTGCGGTCGTACGGGCGGCGCATGCGCCGCCCCTGCTGAGCTGACCTTTTATCCTTCTCCCATGCACGCCTCCCTCCGCCCCGCCACCCCCGCCGACGTCCCGCTGATCCTCACCCTGATCCGCGGCCTGGCGGAGTACGAACGCCTGGCGCACGAATGTGTCGCCACCGAGGAGCGCCTCCGCTCGACGCTCTTCGGCCCCCACCCACAGGCGGAAGTGGTGCTGGCCTTCCTGGACGACCGCCCCGCCGCGTTCGCCCTCTTTTTCCACAATTACAGCACCTTCCTCTCTCGCCGCGGTCTGTATCTTGAGGATCTCTTCGTCTTTCCGGAGTTCCGCGGCCAGGGGATCGGCACGGCGCTGCTCCGCCACCTGGCCCGGCTCGCGGTGGAGCGCGACTGCGGCCGCTTCGAGTGGGCGGTGCTCGACTGGAACGGATCGGCGATCGCCTTCTACGAGTCGCTCGGCGCCGTGGCGATGGGCGACTGGATCACCTACCGGCTGACCGGCGATGCGCTCCACCGGTTGGCTCAATGAAACGGCACCTCGCAGCCACCACACCGTCCGGAGGACCGATGACCACGCTCACCCAGACCGGCAACTTCGCCAGCACCGGGTTCGTCACCTTCCTGTTCGGCATCTTCACCGCCTACTGGGCCCAGACCACCCGCCGGAGCGCCTGGACCTGGTTCTTCTTCGGCCTCATCCTGGCGCCGATCGCGGGGCTGATGCTGCTGCACAAGAACAGCCAGGGGCCGGAGTCCGCGTGAGCCGAGGCGCCGCGGCGCTCCTGCTCCTTCTGCTGTGTGCGGGCATTCCGCGTCTCGCGGCGCAGGAGGCCCGCTACCGCCACCGCGACGCGGCGCTCCTCCCCGACTCCCTCGAGACCCCGGGCGCCGTGGCCACCACCGACACCGCCGTCATTTGCCGGAAGGGCTACAGTCGGTCGGTCCGCCACGTGACCGCCGGGGTCAAGCGCCAAGTCTATTCCGCCTACGCCACCCAGCCCCACGATTCGACCTGCTGCGAGGTCGATCACCTCATTTCCCTCGAGCTCGGCGGCTCCAACGACTTCCAGAACCTCTGGCCCGAGCCCTACGTACCCCACCCCGGCGCGCGGGACAAGGACAAGGTCGAGAACTGGCTTCATCGCGAGGTCTGCGCCGGGCGGATCCCGGTCGAGGAGGCGCAGCGGGAGATCGCCGAGAACTGGTACGCGGTGTACCTCAAGCTGCCGAAACGGCGGTGACAGAGCGTATATGGTCGCGCGCGACCGAGATTGTATGCGAGAGTGGGTTTGTCGTGGGACCACGGAGTACATCCCTCGCTTCGCTCGGGACAGGCTCCGGAACACGGAGACACACGGAGAACTGCATATGATGTGGTCCTGGACAAGGAACTCCGCTCGCGAAGTGACACTTTCTTGCTCTTCTCCGTGCCTCGGAGCCTGTCTTGAGCGCAGCGAAGGATGTGCTCCGTGCCCGAGCCTGCCCTGAGCGTAGCGAAGGGTGGTCCCACACCGAACCTCGTAGCGTGAGAGCGTCGATGCCCTTCGCGATCAAGCGCGTCTACGACCCACCCGCCCCGAACGACGGCCGCCGCATCCTGGTCGACCGCCTCTGGCCCCGCGGCGTCACCAAGGCCCGCGCCGAGGTGGACGAGTGGCTCAAGGAGATCGCCCCCTCGACGGAGCTGCGGCGCTGGTTCCACGCCGATCCATCGCGCTGGGCGGAGTTCCGGAGCCGGTACCGGCACGAGCTCGGCGACCACGCCAAGGCAGTCGCGCGCGTGCGCGCACTCGGGCGGAAGGGCCGGGTGACACTGCTTTACGGCGCGCGCGACCCCGAACGCAATCACGCAGTCGTCCTGATGGAACACCTGAGACGCAGATGACTTCCCGGTCACTCCTCACCGCTTACCGCTTACTTCGAACTTCCATGACTCCCCGTTCACTGTTGTCCGTTTACCGTTTACTTCTCTTCGGCCCCCTCCTCCCGCTCGGCGCCCACGTGCGGGTGCGCGTGGCGCACGACCGCGCCTGGCACGAAGGCAACGTCGTGCTCAATGACTACGGCTGCCTGACGGTGGTCTACACCGACGCCGCCGGCCATCCGACCGCGGGCGTGGCGCGATTCCCCCAGGTCCTGGCGCTCGAGCTCGCCGACTCGGCCGGGCGCTGGCGACCCGTCCCCATCGACTCCGTCCGC